>CAUVUZ010000013.1:0-28942 GCA_963555095.1 uncultured Streptococcus sp.
TTGGTCTTGAAGATAAGGATTTGGTTCTCTTTGTGGCGGATACGCTTGAAGTGGCAAATGCAACCCTTGGTGCCCTTCGTGGACGTATTGCTAAAGAGCTTGGCTTGATTGATAACGATAAATTCAACTTCCTTTGGGTAGTTGACTGGCCAATGTTTGAATGGTCTGAAGAAGAAGGCCGCTACATGAGTGCCCACCATCCATTTACCCTTCCACAGGAAGAAACAGCTCACGAATTAGAAGGTGATTTGGCTAAGGTTCGTGCCATTGCTTATGATATTGTCTTGAACGGTTATGAGCTTGGTGGTGGTAGCCTTCGTATCAACCAAAAAGACCTTCAAGAACGCATGTTCAAGGCTCTTGGTTTCTCAGTTGAAGAAGCAAATGACCAGTTTGGTTTCCTATTGGAAGCTATGGATTATGGTTTCCCACCACATGGTGGTTTGGCTATCGGTCTTGACCGCTTTGTGATGCTCTTAGCAGGAGAAGAAAATATCCGTGAAGTCATTGCCTTTCCTAAGAATAACAAGGCAACCGACCCAATGACACAAGCTCCATCAACAGTCGCTCTCAAACAACTAGAGGAACTCAGCTTACAAGTAGAAGAAGATGAAACAAGCAAAACGAATTAAGCAGTGGCGCTATTATCTGCGCCGCTTTGCTTATCAGATAAAAATCTTACGAGTTTTACAAAGTATCTCTCGGGAAAAATATGATGAGAAAGTATCGGCTTCTCTGGTTTATGGCTTTTTGTCAGCAGTAGCGGTCAATTTCTTTTTTCAACCAGGACACGTTTATTCGAGTGGTGCGACAGGTTTGGCGCAAATTATCTCCAGTTTAAGTACTCATTGGTTTGGTTTCCATCTACCTGTATCCGCAACCTTTTATGCCATTAATATCCCACTGATGATTTTGGCTTGGTATCAGATTGGGCATAAGTTTACAATCTTTACCTTTATCACAGTATCCATGAGTTCCCTCTTTATCCAGTTTGTGCCCGTTGTGACGCTGACAGAGGATCCCATCATCAATGCTCTCTTTGGGGGTGTTGTCATGGGCTTGGGGATTGGTTTTGCGCTCCGTAACAATATTTCTAGCGGAGGTACAGATATCGTCAGTCTGACCATTCGAAAGAAAACGGGGAAGAATGTCGGTAGTATTTCTTTCCTGGTAAATGGAACCATCATGCTGATAGCAGGTTTGACCTTTGGTTGGAAATACGCCCTCTACTCTATGATCACCATTTTTGTATCGAGCCGTGTGACAGATGCGGTCTTTACAAAGCAAAAACGCATGCAGGCCATGATTGTGACCAATAATCCTGACAAGGTAATCGCAAAAATCCATAAAAAATTGCACCGCGGAGCAACCATGATCCACGATGCAGAAGGAACCTATAATCATGAGAGAAAAGCAGTCTTGATTACTGTTATCACACGAGCAGAGTTTAATGATTTTAAACACATCATGAAACAGGTTGATCCGACAGCCTTCGTCTCTGTATCCGAAAATGTCCACATCCTAGGACGATTCGTAGAAACGGACAATTAGACATGCAAAAACCAGCCTTGGGGCTGGTCTTTATTTTTCGATAATTTTGTGTCCAATCAACTGGCGGTAACAAATCTGTTTATTGTTTTTGGCATCGTTAATAATCTGGAGAATGGTTTCAAAGGAAACGCGCCCGAGTTCTAAGCTATTGATATCCACATAGGCTGCCAAGTTCAGTTTAGGGTTGACCGAGTCAAAGCTGAGGACAGGGACATCCAGTTGGTGTTTTGCGATGTAATCACAGACCCCTGCAGCAAGAAGGCTATCAATAGTAATAATAGCATCAATATTTGGATCATGCTCGAAGAGAAGTTTACTAAAGCGATAACCATTATCTTCAAGAAATTCGGTCGCAAAGTAGGTCAGATTTGGATCAATAGGAAGTTGGTATTGTTTAAGAGCTAACTCATAACCCATTAGACGATCTTGTGTTACGAAAAGTTTTTTGGTTCCTCCGATAAAGGCAATTCTGCTGCAGCCCTTTTTGATGAAATACTCTGTCGCATCAAAGCCGGCTTGGACATTATCATTGTCGACAAGTGGGATAAAGGGTGAGAGGGATTTTCCAAGGATGAGGAAAGGAAACTGTTCTTCCGCTACGAGCTTAACCAAAGGATCCTCTTCTTGGGCATAGAGGAAAATCAAACCATCTACACGCTTACCATAGACCATCTGGGAAATAGCTTTGAGCCGCTCTTTTGCATCTTTCCCCGTTGCAATCTGAATAGCATAGTGGTTCTCAGATGCCACTTGGGCGATCCCTCGTAGAACAGATGGGAAGAAAGGATTTTGGTAAAAGGCATCCGAGTCATCAGGAAGCACCAGGCCGATAACTTGAGTATAGCTACTTACCAAGCTACGAGCATTGAGGTTGGGATGGTAGTTGAGCTCCTTCATCGCCTTGCGAACTCGTTTTTTGGTTTCATCACTAATCGTTGATTTGTTTTGAATAACGCGGGTAACAGTTGAAGGTGAGACACCTGCTGCCTTGGCCACGTCTTTAATCGTAACGGGCATAAAAATCTCCTATTTATGATAATCTGGATCACGGAAGTGTGTCTTGTAAAAAATGGTGACCAGATAAAGAACAAAAAGAATGTTTTGTACAGTGATAAGGGTTGCCATATTTTGGCCAAAAAGTCCCAAAATAAGCGTAATCAGAGTGGGTAATCCTAAACAGTTCAAGATAAAATGGTAGCACTCTTTAAAAGTCCTAAATGAAAAGAGGCGTGATTTTTTTGTGATATAAAGAAGAAGACTAGCTCCAAGAGAGACAATGAAGAAATTCAATCCAAAGAGAAAGCTTGCACCAAGAACGAGAAAGAGACTGATATAGACCCGGTTTTGTTGATACCAGTCTTTAGAAATGGCCTGGGTAAGATCTTCCTTACTCTGGAAACTCTCCGTTTGAATGGCGTGGTAGCGAATGCGAGTCAGTTCCTTACTTTCCTTGCTGATGACGAGTTCTTCCGTATCAAAATGAAGTTGCAAGTCCTTTGGCAATTCTTTGCTTTGGCTTGGACCAATCAAAAGAGAAGGCTGCTGATTCTTAGTGCCTGAGTAGTTCAGCTTTCCATCTACGATTTGTACATTCTCTGACAAGTCCATGATGGCTTCATCTGTCAGTGGAGTGTAGACATTATCGATAAAAGTATCCAGTGGATACGTTTCCTGCGAGCTGTTTTGAATGGCAATCGGAACCATAGACAAGCTGATGAGGAAAATGCTTGTAAAGAGAAGCTGAAACCAGTTGAGGCCGAAACGTTTTGATAGGGGCTTACGAAATCCCCAGATACTAGAGAAATACGAGAATGGATATGGAAGCATAGGCATCTTTCTAAAAGTGTTTTCTATATGAGTATTATTATATAGAGAAATGTGCTTTATTTCAAGTCTAGTAGATAAATTGCTTGTTGTAAGGATATTATTTACAGTAACAATTGCTAATACTTAATGAAAATCAAAGAGCAAACTAGGAAGCTAGCCGCAGGTTGCTCAAAGCACAGCTTTGAGGTTGAAGATAAAGCTGACGTGGTTTGAAGAGTATAAAATGAAAAAGGGTGGCGGGGATAAATTATCCCTTGTCGCCACCACTTGTAAGTCCTGAAACAAAGTTCTTTTGTAGGAAGAAGAAGAGAATACAGATTGGAAGGGCGATGAGGATAGCACCTGCTGAGAAGTAGGCGATCTTCATGTTTTTCACATTGCTAACGAAGGTTTGGAGACCAACGGCAACAGTAAAGTATTCTTTCTCACGAAGTAAGAAACTAGAGAGGATGTAATCCCCGAAAGGTCCCATGAAGGCCCAGAGGGCTTGTACAGCTACCATTGGGCGAACGAGTGGAAGGACAATTTGCCAGAAGCGACGGAAGTGTCCTGCACCATCTAGTTTTGCAGATTCGTCAAGAGACATTGGCACGGTATCAAAGTAACCTTTCATGAGCCAAGCATTCATCGGAATACCTCCACCGACGTAGAGGAAGATGAGGAACCAGCTATGGTTAAGGGCGTTCAACATAAGGGCCATAACGAAGAAGGCAGTCAAGGCGGCCATGGTTGGTACCATTTGGATGATTAAGAAGAAGACCAAACTTTGCTTACGAGCCAAGAAGTTGTAACGGCTGTAAGCATAACCAGCAAGGACGATGATACTTGTTTGAACAGCCATTGTGATAAAGGCAATAATCAAAGTATTAAGGTACCAAGTACCGTACAAGGTTTCAGTAAAGAGTCCTTTAAAGTTATCAAAATTGAAGTCGATGTTAGTATCGAGTTTAAAGGCTGCGACGTTACCTGCTTTAAAGGCTGACATGATGGTAATCAAAAGTGGATAGATAATGACAATTGATAGGCCTATCAAGTAGAGGTAAGTGAGGGTTTGAGTCAGTCTACGTTTGAGTTTGATTGAGTTATTCATCTTAGACGTCCTCCATATCAAATGCGTGTAGTTTCTTGAATGCGATCATAGAGATAGAGATGACAATGATTGAGATAATCAAGGTAACAGCTGCCGCCATAGAGTATTGAGGAGATGTACCTGTTGTCAAACGGTAAATCCATGAAATCAAGATATCAGTTGAACCGGCTCCGCCTCCGACAGTACCAGGACCTCCACCATTAAAGAGGTACATGATAGAGAAGTTGTTAAAGTTGAAGGTGTATTGGCTGATCAATGTTGGAGCTGCAACAGCCAAGATCATAGGGAAAGTGATGTTGCGGAATTTTTGCCAAGCATTGGCACCATCGATGTAAGCCGCTTCGTAGAGGTCGTTAGGAATAGACTGCAAGATACCCAAGGTCAAAACGTAGATGTATGGGAATCCAAGCCAACCTTGCATCATAATCAAGGCAACCTTAGTCCAAGTTGGATTTGTTTTCCAAGGGATAAGAGCTCCATCTAGGAAGGGAAGGACCTTAGACAAAAGAGGCAAGACTTGGGTGTTGATGGCACCAACACTATCATTAAACATGTTTGAGAATGTCAAGATAGTGATGAAGGCTGGAACTGCCCAAGGAAGAAGGAAAATAACACCGAAGATACGTTTTCCTTTGATAAATGGTTGGTTAGCAATGATGGCTGTAAAGATACCAATGACAATCTGTAAGGTAGAAGCAGCCAAGGCCCAGATAATGGTCCAAGAAAGAACCGAACCAAAGGCTGAACGGAAGGTGCTCAAGCTCCAGATGTTTGTGAAGTTAGTCAAACCAACCCAGTCCAACAATTTGTTTGGTGGCAAGTGTTGGAAGTCATAGTTGGTAAAGGCGATCATCAAGGTTACGATAACAGGGAAGATAATCGCAAAGGTCATCGCTACATATGATGGGATAATCAAAAGGTATGGGAATCCATTTTCATAAATACCTTTAATCATATCCTTGAAGGTACGAGCTACAGGAATACCGTTGTTGATACGTTTAGCAGTCGTATGTGCATCTTTGATATTAAAGATATAAAAGAGCAAGTAAACGACAACAAAGATAGAGTGAAAAGCACCACGAATCAGCATGAAAAGTGAATTGTCACGACCAGGTTTCACACCAAGTGTGATCAAATTGCTCAATTCAGGGCTTGCAAGTGTTAGAAAATACAGAACAAATAAAACAGTAACACCAAGGAAAATAAATCCTTTAGCTTTTTGTTTGTTATAGATTTGTCCTAAACCAGGAATGATTGACAGCAAGGCTGCTTTGCGAGGCTGTTGTTTTTCCATGATTACTCCTTTCATAGGATGCGAGATAAAACTCGGGTTCAATCGCAAGATACGCATATCTGATGAGAAGCGCATCTATACATTCAAAGGGGGATTTCACTTCCACCCCCCTTGAACAAATCAATTATTCACCAAATTTTTGTTTGATTGTTTCTTTGATCAATGTTACAGCATCGTTAGCAGCTGTTTTCGCATCTTTTTTACCACTTACAGCTTCAAAGAGCATTGTTTTAGCTGGGTCCCAAACAGCTGACATTTGTGAGATGTTTGGCATTGGTTGAGCGTTCTTGAACTGTTCGATAACAGCTGTTGTCAACTCATCTTTTTTACCTTCAGCATAAGTACGAGCTTCTGTGTTAGCTGGAATTTCGTTGGTTGCATCGTAGAAGGCTTTTTGTTGTTCAGTTGATACAAGGAAGTCTACAAATTTTTGAGCAGCTTCAAGGTTCTTAGTGCTTGATGGAATGATCCAAGCTTTACCACCACCGAATGTTTCGTAGTTTTTACCGTTTGGAAGAGTTGGGATAGTAGCAACACCGTAGTTTACTTTAGCATCTTTGAATGCTTGAGCTTTCCAAGGACCATCGATGATAGCAGCAGTTTTACCTTCTTGGAATTGAGTTTGGATTAAGTTTGGAGCTCCTTCAGTATCTTGCATACCTTTAGGCCATTTTTCGTACCAAGATTTAGCGTAGTTGATAGCTGTAATGGCACCTTCGTTTGCAAGTCCGATGTCTTTAGGATCTTTACCGTTTTGTCCGAATACGTAAGCACCGTTACCAGCAAGAAGTCCATATGAGTAGTAGAAGTTTGTCCAGTCAGCAAGGAAGGCAGTTGTTTTACCATCTTCACCAGCGAAAGCGTATTTGCTATCTTTAGCAAGGTTTTCCAAATCAGCAAATGTTTTAGGAGCTTCTTTAAGCAAATCTTTGTTATAGTACAAAACGAGTGATTCGATAACAGCTGGAGCACCATAGACTTTACCACCAACAGTTACAAGTGATTTTGTTTTATCATCTGTCTTTGCACCGTCACTAAGTGTAACTTCAGAAAGTTGTCCGTCAGTACCAAGGCTACCTACACGGTCGTATGGAGCCATCATAACGTCAGCAGCTTTACCAGATTGGTTGTCAAGTGAAAGATTGTCAAGACCACCCATTTGGTCTCCTGTTTTGATAGTAACTTTTACACCTGCTTCTTTTTCATAAGCTTTTGCAGCTGATTCAGCAAAGGCTTTATATTGGTCTTCAACATAGAAAGTGAGTTCTTTTGCTTCTGAAGAGCTAGTATCAGCCGCTTTATCAGCAGATTTGCTTCCGCAAGCTACCAAGAGCAAGCTAGCAAGAGTAGCAGTTCCGAGCACAGCAGCGCTCTTCATGAATTTAGATGACATAGTGTATTCCTCCTAAAGAATAACAAAAATAATTTAATGAGAAAACGCAAACGTTTTCTTTTATGTGCCTAGTATAGCACAAACAGAAAACGGTTGCAAGTATTTTTAGAAAAAATTTTAAAAAATTTTTAAGGTTTCAAACATTTGTTAAAGCCCTTATATAAGAAAAAACTTAAAATATTTGTTTTTCTTGAATTGAAAATATATTAGGGAAACGATTGCGTAAATTTGGCTCGATTTTTCAGAAAATAGAGCAGATGTTTGGAATGAATTATCTTAAATCAGAAAATTTTTAAAAAAATTTTCGCTCATTTCATAAAATATCAATGGGAACAAGTTTTGGTTGATTAAAATAATTCAAAAAAAGTTTCTAAAACCGCTTGCATTTGTTTTTGAAATACGTTATACTTAAACTGACGCAAACGTTTGCGCCTTGAATTGCGCAACGTTTTATTACAAAAATACATGAGGTGCTATTATGAAAAAACGTCAGAGTGGTGTGTTGATGCACATCTCTTCTCTACCAGGAGCATACGGGATTGGATCATTTGGTCAGACTGCCTATGATTTCGTTGATTTCTTGGTTCGTACGAAGCAACGTTACTGGCAAATCCTCCCTCTTGGGACAACAAGCTATGGAGATTCTCCATACCAATCATTCTCAGCCTTTGCTGGAAATACACATTTTATCGACCTTGACATCTTGGTAGAGCAAGGTTTGTTGGAAGCTAACGATCTTGAAGGTGTTGACTTTGGTAGCGATGCATCTGAAGTTGACTATGCGAAGATTTACTACGCACGTCGTCCGCTTTTAGAAAAAGCAGTTAAACGCTTCTTGGAAGTGGGTGATGTCAAAGATTTTGAGAAATTTGCTCAAGACAACCAATCATGGCTTGAACTCTTTGCAGAGTATATGGCGATTAAAGAGCATTTTGACAATCTTGCTTGGACAGAATGGCCAGACGCAGATGCTCGTGCGCGTAAAGCTTCAGCACTTGAAAGCTACCGTGAGAAATTGGCAGATAAGTTGCTTTACCACCGTGTGACTCAATACTTCTTCTTCCAACAATGGTTGAAATTAAAAGCTTACGCTAACGACAACCACATCGAAATTGTTGGGGACATGCCAATTTACGTCGCTGAAGATTCAAGCGACATGTGGGCAAATCCACACCTCTTCAAGACAGATGCCAGCGGCAAGGCGACTTGCATCGCAGGATGCCCGCCAGATGAGTTCTCTGCAACTGGTCAGCTTTGGGGGAACCCAATCTATGACTGGGAAGCAATGGACAAAGACGGTTACAAATGGTGGATTGAACGCTTGCGCGAAAGCTTCAAGATCTATGATATCGTTCGTATCGACCATTTCCGTGGCTTCGAATCTTACTGGGAAATCCCTGCTGGTTCCGATACAGCAGCACCTGGTAAATGGGTGAAAGGTCCTGGCTACAAGCTCTTTGCAGCTGTTAAAGAAGAACTTGGTGACTTAAACATCATCGCAGAAGACCTTGGTTTCATGACAGATGAAGTCATCGAGTTGCGTGAACGTACTGGCTTCCCAGGAATGAAGATTCTTCAATTCGCCTTCAATCCAGAAGACGAAAGTATCGATAGCCCACACTTGGCACCTGCCAACTCTGTTATGTACACAGGAACACACGATAACAATACAGTCCTTGGTTGGTACCGTAATGAGATTGACGATCCAACTCGTGAATACATGGCTCGTTACACGAACCGTAAAGAGTACGAAACAGTGCCACACGCAATGCTTCGCACAATATTTTCATCCGTTAGCTTCATGGCTATTGCAACCATGCAAGACTTGTTAGAACTAGATGAGTCAGCTCGTATGAACTTCCCATCTACCCTTGGTGGAAACTGGTCATGGCGTATGACAGCAGATCAACTCACACCAGCTGTTGAAGAAACTTTGCTTGACTTGACTACAATTTATCGCCGAATCAATGAAAATTTGGTAGAATTAAAGAAATAAGACAATATCAGGAGACACATAAACATGTTACCATTAAAAGAATTTGTACAAAAGCGTTACAATAAAACCATTGCAGAATGTAGCAATGAAGAGCTCTACCTTGCTCTTCTCAACTACAGCAAACTTGCAAGCAGCCAAAAACCAGTCAACACTGGTAAGAAAAAAGTTTACTACATCTCAGCTGAGTTCTTGATCGGTAAACTCTTGTCAAACAATTTGATCAACCTTGGTCTTTACGATGATGTGAAAAAAGAACTTGCAGCTGCAGGTAAAGAGTTGATCGAAATCGAAGAAGTAGAATTGGAACCATCACTTGGTAACGGTGGTTTGGGACGTTTGGCAGCCTGCTTTATCGACTCAATCGCTACACTTGGTTTGAATGGTGACGGTGTTGGATTGAACTACCACTTCGGTCTTTTCCAACAAGTTCTTAAAAACAACCAACAAGAAACGATTCCTAACGCTTGGTTGACTGAGCAAAACTGGTTGGTTCGCTCAAGCCGTAGCTACCAAGTGCCATTTGCACACTTCACATTGACATCTACTCTTTACGATATCGATGTACCTGGTTACAAGACAGCTACTAAAAACCGCTTGCGTTTGTTTGACTTGGATTCAGTTGATTCTTCTATCATCGAAGATGGTATCAACTTTGACAAGACAGATATCGCTCGCAACTTGACTCTCTTCCTTTACCCAGACGACAGCGACAAGCAAGGTGAATTGCTCCGTATCTTCCAACAATACTTCATGGTTTCAAACGGTGCGCAATTGATCATTGATGAAGCGATCGAAAAAGGAAGCAACTTGCATGACCTTGCGGACTACGCAGTTGTACAAATCAATGATACTCACCCATCAATGGTGATTCCTGAATTGATCCGCCTTTTGACTGCTCGTGGTATCGAACTTGATGAAGCAATCTCAATCGTACGTAGCATGACTGCCTACACTAACCACACAATCCTTGCTGAAGCCCTTGAAAAATGGCCTCTTGAATTCTTGCAAGAAGTGGTTCCTCACTTGGTACCAATCATCGAAGAATTGGACCGTCGTGTGAAAGCAGAATACAAAGATCCAGCTGTTCAAATCATCGATGAGAGTGGACGTGTTCACATGGCTCACATGGATATCCACTACGGATACAGCGTAAACGGGGTTGCAGCTCTTCACACTGAAATCTTGAAGAACTCAGAGTTGAAAGCTTTCTACGACCTTTACCCAGAAAAATTCAACAACAAAACAAACGGTATCACATTCCGTCGTTGGCTCATGCATGCTAACCCAAGCTTGTCTCACTACTTGGATGAGATTATTGGACATGGTTGGCACCATGAAGCGGATGAGCTTGAAAAACTCTTGTCATACGAAGACAAGGCTGCTGTCAAAGAAAAATTGGAAAGCATCAAGGCTCACAACAAACGTAAATTGGCTCGTCACTTGAAAGAACACCAAGGTGTGGAAATCAATACAAACTCTATCTTTGATATCCAAATCAAACGTCTTCACGAGTACAAACGCCAACAAATGAACGCTTTGTATGTGATCCACAAATACCTTGATATCAAGGCTGGTAACATCCCTGCTCGTCCAATCACAGTCTTCTTTGGTGGTAAAGCAGCACCTGCCTACACAATCGCTCAAGACATCATCCACTTGATCCTTTGCTTGTCAGAAGTGATTGCAAACGACCCAGCAGTAGCTCCACACTTGCAAGTTGTAATGGTTGAAAACTATAACGTTACTGCAGCAAGCTTCCTCATCCCAGCATGTGACATCTCAGAACAAATCTCACTTGCTTCTAAAGAAGCTTCAGGTACTGGTAACATGAAATTCATGTTGAACGGAGCATTGACTCTTGGTACTATGGACGGAGCTAACGTGGAAATCGCTGAGTTGGTTGGCGACGACAACATCTACATCTTTGGTGAAGATTCAGAAACTGTTATCGACCTTTACGCAAAAGCAGCTTACAAATCAAGCGAATTCTATGCTCGTGAAGCTATCAAACCTTTGGTTGATTTCATCGTGAGCGATGCTGTTCTTGCAGTAGGTAAGAAAGAACGCTTGGAACGTCTTTACAACGAATTGATTAACAAAGACTGGTTCATGACTCTCCTTGACTTGGAAGACTACATCAAAGTTAAAGAGCAAATGCTTGCTGACTACGAAGACCGTGACGCATGGTTGGATAAAGTCATCGTTAACATTGCCAAAGCAGGATTCTTCTCATCTGACCGTACAATCGCTCAGTACAACGAAGATATCTGGCACTTGAACTAATAATTACATAATTTAAACCCGTACCTTGAAGGTGCGGGTTTTGTCTTATCTGAAAGTTTTATTTACAATACTTTCCCAACTAGAATCTCTGCTTCGATGGTAATCTCAGTCAACTGAGTCCAGTCAATCTTGGTCTGGTCAACATGAAAGAGAAGAGGCGTCATGCTGAGCAGGGCTTGGCGTTGCTCTGCTGTGATGGGCTTGGTTAGGGAGGCTGTTTGGCTAGATTGGATGTTGAAGTGTTCCTGGAAATGTTCCTTGATATCTTGGTTGGAATAGTCTTTGTTTGTCAGTTGGTCTTGCACCATTTGGCGGATTTCTTTGAGGTGATTTTCAGTTGGGATGACCTTGATTAAGATACCGTCTTTGGATAAAACACGGCGAAATTCTCCATAATTGGCAGGCGAAAAGATGTCGAGCAGGATATCCATACTGGCGTCTTTTACAGGAAGGCGAGCCAGGTCACCGACAAACCAATTGACTGCCCAGTTTGGTTCACTCTTAGCAGCGATTTGGACGGAATCTTTGGAAATATCAAAGGCGTAGAAGGCTTTGTCGGGATGGGCTTCTTGGAGTCTACGAGAGTAGAAGCCTTCACCACAGCCGATATCCAAGACGGTTTTGCTTGTTTCTGAAGCCGCAAGTAGGTCTAAGATGGTTTCTAAGATAGCCTGATAAAAACCAGCTTCAAGGATTTGCTGGCGGTTTTGGAAGTTTTCCTTGTCGTAGTTGGTGGATTGCTTGATTTGCGGAGCCAAGTTGACATAGCCGAATTTTGCCAGATCAAAAGAATGGCGGTTGCTACACTTGAGGCTAGACTCTACCAAGGCCAGATTTTCTTGGCAGATAGGGCAGGAAAAGGCAGTCACAGAAGCAAAACGCTGAAGTTTGGGTTTGAGGTTTGTATTCATAGTTTAAGTGTATCAAAAGAGGCAAATGAAAGCAACTTTAGAAATAAGTAGATGGGAGATTCAGTAGAAATAAAACTAATTCTCCAATTTATAGAATAAAATTGCTTTTATATCTAAATTTCTATATAATAATGATAAGGAGGAAATAAGTATGTTAAAAGAAGTATTAACCGTTGCAAAAGTTGCGAAAAAATCATCACTCTTTTTGGGTGGTGTCGCATTTGGTACCCTTGGTTTGAAAATCTTGGCAAGTAAGGAAGCTAAAAAAGGTTATTCTAAAGCTTTGGCTAAGGCTTACAAGTTGAAAGACGGGCTAGATGCATCTGTTTCTGTTGTGAAACAACATGGAGACGATGTCTTGCAAGATGCCAAATATTTGTACGAGCAAGAGAAAAAAGAAGAGCAATTAGATAGCCTTATAGGAGAATAATATGTCTTTTAAAGTGCTACATAGAGGATACCAACATATCCGACTATCATCTTCTTTTTCACTCACCTTGGATATTCAAGACTATCTTCGTCCCTTGGCGAGAGATGAAAAGGGGATTGAGTCTATCCAGTTTTACATGGATCAACAGCACTTTACTCTACGCATAAAAGAAGGCTTTTCTGTATTAGATAATGCAGAAGCCTTTTTAAAAAGAATTGATAAAGGGAAAGTTTCTGAGTTGATGACTCTTCCCATTCGTAGAGAAGAGAGTGCTTATTCTATTGTTTCAGGTGCAGCGATTAAGCGTGTACTTTTTCGTAGTTTTGTGCCGTATCCTATTCGCTATATATGGACTTGTTATCAGGCTTTGGGTTATATTAGAGAAGCCTATCAAACACTAGCGCGTAAGGAACTAACGATGGAAGTCTTGGACTGTTCGGCGATTTTATTGTCCTTGTTTATGAACCAATCCAAGACAGCTAGCAATATCATGTTTATGCTTGATTTGGGGAATCATTTAGATCAGTGGTCTTTGAAAAAAACTGCAACAGATTTAGAACAAAGCCTTCTTGCAAAAGAGAGCGACGTATTCTTAGTACAGGGCGATACGGTTGTTAGTATCAAGAGTTCCGATGTTCAAATAGGAGATGTCTTGGTCCTATCTCAAGGAAATGAAATTCTGTTTGATGGACAAGTAGTTTCAGGTTTAGGTATGGTCAATGAAAGTTCCTTGACGGGAGAGAGTTTTCCAGTTGAAAAAAGAGAGTTTGATTCGGTTTGTGCAAATACAGTCTTGGAGACTGGAGAGCTACGTATTCGTGTAACCGATAATCAGATGAACAGCCGTATTTTACAACTGATTGAGTTGATGAAGAAATCTGAAGAAAACAAGAAAACTAAACAACGCTATTTCATCAAGATGGCGGATAAGGTCGTCAAATATAATTTCTTGGGTGCTGGTCTGACTTACCTATTAACAGGTTCTTTTTCTAAGGCTATTTCTTTTCTATTGGTCGATTTCTCCTGTGCTTTGAAAATCTCTACTCCTGTAGCTTATTTAACAGCTATCAAGGAGGGGTTGAACCGTGAAATGGTGATTAAGGATGGGGATGTTCTGGAGAAATATCTGGAAGTCGATACCTTCTTATTTGATAAGACTGGGACAATCACAACTAGCTATCCTATAGTTGAAAAGGTGTTACCTTTTGGAGACTATAGTGAGGAAGAAATCTTAAGAATAAGTGCCTGTCTTGAAGAACACATCTATCATCCTATCGCTAATGCCATTGTCAAGCAAGCTGAGATAGAGGGAATTGAACATGAGGAAATGCATGGGAAACTCCAATATATTGCAAGCAAGGGAATTAAGTCCTATATCGATGGCCAACCAGTTGTTATTGGGAATTATGTCTTGATGCAGGATGAGCAGATTCATATCAGTTCGGAACAAAATGCTTTAATTGAAGAGTATAAGAGCCACTACAATCTCTTATTCTTAGCATATCAGAATGAATTGATTGGAATGTTCTGCATCCATACTCCTTTGAGAAAAGAAGCAAAAGCAGCCTTGGAGAAACTTAAGGCACAAGGGAAAAAATTGATTCTGGCAACAGGGGATACCCTGGTTAGGACAGAGGAATTAGTAAAAGATTTGCCCTTTGATCAAGTCTATACAGACTTGAAACCTGATGGGAAGTTTGAGTTAGTAGAGAAACTGCAGAGAGCAGGTCACACTATTTTGATGGTTGGGGATGGATTGAATGACTCAGCTGCTCTAACCCTATCAGATATCGGTGTGGTGATGAATGAGAGTGCAGATATTTCTAAGCAAATGAGTGATATCTTATTGTTAGATAATCGCTTGGATTTCTTCCAAGAGTTGGATTTGCTATCATCATCTTTGCAAACACTTATCAAGAAGAATATTCAAGATACCGTTGTCGTAAATAGTAGTTTGATTGGCTTTGGCTTGTTTAATTGGCTCAGTCCTTCAAACCTCTCTATCCTACATAATCTAACAACCTTACGCATAGTCCTGCGTAGCCTGTCTATTAAGGGATAGGTGGGGACTATTCACAGCAAAAAGGAGTTACCTTTCTCGAGGGTAACTCCTTTGTTTATAGGTAAATGTTTAACAATTTAGTAAGTCAACACAAAGTATTTTTTCTTCCCGCGGCGGATAACAGTTAGTTCGTTTTCTAACTTATCTGCATCACTCAAGACATAGTCAAGGTCTTGGATGCGGTCACCGTTGACGTAGATAGCTCCATTTTGGACATCTTCACGAGCTTGGCGTTTTGAATTGACCACGCCAGAAGATACGAGGAGTTCCACGATATTGTGGTTTTCGTCTGCCTGTACTTGGTAGTTTGGCACGCCACGAAGTCCTTGTTTGAGCTCTTTGACAGAAAGGTTTTTGATGTTTCCTGCAAAGAGTTGCTCAGTGATGTTGAGGGCTTCTTTGTAGGCTTCTTCTCCGTGAACAAGTGTTACGACTTCACGAGCCAAGACTTTTTGAGCCAAGCGTTCGTGTGGAGCTGCTTCAAATTGTTTGCGGATGTCTTCAATCTCATCAAGTGACAAGAAAGTAAAGATCTTCAAGAAGCGAACAGCGTCTGCATCCATAACGTTCATCCAGAATTGGTACATTTCGTATGGAGAAGTTTTTTCTGGGTTGAGCCAAACAGCGTTTCCTTCTGATTTACCAAATTTCTTACCAGTCGCATCAGTGATAAGGGGAACGGTGATAACGTGACCAGTCTTATCAGCCTTACGACGAAGCAATTCGGTACCAGCAGTCATATTGCCCCACTGGTCAGAACCACCGATTTGTAGCGTTACATTGTGGTCTTGGTTAAGGACATAGAAGTCGTAACCTTGCATGATTTGGTAGGCAAACTCTGTGTAAGAAATCCCTGTTTCGATCCGTTTTTTAACAGATTCCTTACTCATCATATAGTTGACAGTGAAGTATTTTCCGACATCACGGAGGAAGTCAATGAAGCTGATGCTGCCAAACCAGTCGTAGTTGTTGACCATGACAGCCTTATTTTCCCCATTTTCAAAGTCAAGAAAACGAGAAAGTTGTCCTTGGATAGACTTGACCCAGCCATCTACTGTGTCTTTTGTTTGGAGACTACGCTCAGCATCTTTGAAGGACGGATCTCCAATGAGACCTGTAGCACCGCCAACGAGCGCATAAGGTTTGTGACCTGCTAGCTGCAAACGACGACTTGTCAAGATTGCGACAAGGTGGCCTAGGTGAAGGCTGTCAGCAGTTGGGTCGTAGCCAGTATAATAAGAAACTTGACCTTCTTCTAGGGCTTTACGCAAAGCTTCTTCATCAGTCGTTTGAAAAATCAAACCACGCTCTTTTAGCTCATCAAAAATGTGCATGTGTCTTTTCTCCTTTATAAAATATTGTTTCTACCTATTGTATCACAAACTTGGTCAATAGCCTAGTGGAATAGGGAAGAAAGTGGCTATTTTATTGAAAGTTTCCCTTTTATGGTATAATAGAGAAAGCGAGGACATTCATGAAAGAAAGAATTAATGAATTAAAAACAAAAATGCTGCATTTTTTTCAGCAGCTAACTGCTAAATGGAAACAAAAACAAGCAGATAAGAAAATCGATAAAAAGGCGACCTCTTCTGATAAAGTTAGAAGGGCAGGATCTAATTTTGCTAGGGTTTTGAGTGGGTTTAAAATAGTCTTTAATACTCTCTTTATCCTAGGTTTTATCGGTGGACTGTTTGGTGCTGGGGTGGCTATGGGCTATGGCGTCGCTCTATTTGACAAGGCTCAAGTCCCTCAAGCAGAAGAGTTGGTCAAACAAGTGAAGGATATTGCCTCTATCTCAGAAATCACTTATTCTGACGGGACTACCATCGCTTCGATTGAGGGCGATTTGTTGCGCACTTCAGTCGCTTCAGGTGCTATTTCGGATAATCTTAAGAAGGCTATCATTGCGACAGAGGACGAGCATTTCAATGAACACAAGGGAGTTGTGCCTAAGGCCGTTATTCGTGCGACCTTGGGAACCTTTGTCGGTCTAGGCTCGTCTAGTGGTGGTTCGACCTTGACTCAGCAGGTCATCAAGCAACAGGTGGTAGGGGATGCTCCGACCTTGGCTCGTAAGGCGACAGAAATCGTAGATGCTCTTGCCTTGGAGCGCGTCATGAGCAAGGACGAAATTCTGACAACCTATCTGAATATTGCTCCTTTCGGTCGCAATCACAAAGGTCAAAATATTGCAGGTGCCCAGCAAGCTGCAGAAGGAATTTTCGGTGTTAATGCTTCAGATTTGACGATACCTCAAGCGGCCTTTATTGCAGGCTTACCACAGAGTCCGATTAGTTATTCCCCTTATGAATCTGATGGCAGTATGAAGAGTGATGAGGATATGGCTTTGGGTATCAAGCGTGCCAAGGATGTCCTCTACAATATGTACCGGACAGGTGCTCTGAGCCAGGAAGATTACGACAAGTACAAGGATTATGACTTTAAGCAAGACTTCCTACCATCAGGTAGTGTCAACGGAAGCTCACGCGACTATCTTTACTTTGCAACCTTGGCAGAAGCTACCGATCGGATGTATGATTATCTAGTTGAGAGAGATCATGTCTCTGCTCAGGAGTTAAAGAATGAGTCCATCCAGAAGGCTTATCATGACCTAGCAACCAAGGAAATTGAGAATGGTGGGTATAAGATTACGACAACTATTAATAAAAATGTTCATGCTGCGATGCAAAATGCGGTTGCGACCTACGGCTATCTGCTAGATGATTCGACAGGCCAGCCTGAGGTGGGGAATGTCCTCATGGACAACCAAACGGGAGCCATCCTTGGATTTGTTGGTGGTCGTAATTACCAAGAAAATCAGAATAATCACGCCATCGATACCAAGCGTTCTCCAGCTTCAACCACTAAGCCTATACTGGCCTATGGTATCGCGATTGACCAAGGTTTGATGGGAAGTGCAAGCATCTTGTCTAACTACCCGACAAACTTTTCAAACGGCAATCCCATCATGTATGTCAATAGTCCTGGTACAGGGATGATGACCTTAGGAGAAGCCCTCAACTATTCATGGAATATCCCAGCCTACTGGACTTATCGTACGCTTCGAGAGAAGGGTGTCGATGTCAAAAGTTATATGGAAAAAATGGGTTATGAAATCCCAGAATATGGTATCGAAAGTTTACCGATGGGTGGGGGAATTGAGGTTACAGTCGCCCAGCATACCAATGGTTATCAGACCTTGGCTAATAATGGGGTCTACCACAAGAAACATATGATTGCCAAGATCGAATCGACGACGGGACAAGTGATTTATGAGCATAAAAGTCAACCTGTCCAAGTTTATTCAAAAGCGACAGCGACCATCATGCAAAGTCTACTTCGTGATGTCATTTCATCTCGAGTTACGTCAAGCTTTCAGACTGATTTGGCCTCTATCAACCCAAGTCTGGCTCGTGCTGACTGGATTGGAAAGACTGGTACGACCAATGAAGATGAAAATATGTGGCTCATGCTTTCTACGCCACGCTTGACTCTAGGGGGCTGGTTAGGACACGATGACAACCGACCACTAGCCAAAGGAGCAGGTCACTACCGCAATGCCAACTATATGGCCCACTTGGTTAATGCTATCCAGCAAGCTGAACCTGGAATATGGGGAAATGAGCGCTTTAGTCTAGATCCAAGCGTGACCAAGTCTCAAGTCCTCAAATCGACAGGAGAGAAACCTGGCAAGGTCACAATCAATGGCAAAGAAGCCACCGTTTTAGGTTCTACAGTAACGAGCTATTGGGCTACTAAAGAAGGGGCGCCAGTAACCACTTACCGCTTTGCCATCGGAGGGAGCGATGCCGATTATCAAAATGCTTGGAAGAGCATTTTAGGAAGTTTACCCACTCTTCCTACCCCAACTCTCCCAAGCTCAAGTAGCAGTTCGGGAACAAGCTCATCAACTCGCTCAAATCAATCAAATCGATAGAATAAAAAAGTAGCATGATTCATTCAATAATATTTTTTCATGCTACTTTTTTCTTTTTTCATTTCGTGTTACAATAGGAGAATGAATAAGTATCAAAAGAAGATTTTTAAGGGAACTCTATATTCACTGTTGTCAGGTCTGATTTGGGGAATTTGTGGTATTTTAGGAGAATATTTTTTTGCCCATTATCAGGTGTCGTCTGGCTGGATCACTTCCATGCGTTTGCTAGTGGCAGGGAGTTTGGTTTTAGTTTTATCAGCCTTTCAGTTACGCACCCAGTTATTGGATATCTGGCGGGACAAGAAAAATTATCTGCCTTTTTTAGCCTATGCTATTCTAGGTATTTTTTCTGTGCAGTTTTTCTTTTACCTCTGTGTTGAGTATTCCAATGCGACGACAGCAACGATTTTGCAATTTATCAGTCCAGTTTTTATCTTGTTTTATAATCGTATCGTCTATCAAAAGAAGGCTTCTATCACAGCCATTCTCTATGTTTTGATTGCCATGCTAGGTGTTTTTTTGATGGCCACAAAAGGAGATTTGTCCCAGTTGTCCATGACTCCCTTAGCTTTGGTCACTGGACTCCTCAGTGCTGTAGGTGTTATGTTCAACGTTATCCTGCCTCAGCGTTTTGCACGTGACTATGGTTTTGTGCCAACCGTTGGTTGGGGGATGTTGCTAGCAGGTGTTTTTAGCAATTTTCTTTATCCTGTTCATCAGATTACCTTTCAACTTGATGTGACGAGCCTTTTGATTTGTTTTGCTATTGCTGTGTTTGGGACGGCTTTTGCTTTTTTCCTTTCGATGAAGGCTGTGCTACTCGTCTCACCGTTAGTTGTGTCAGTTGTGAGTGCCAGTGAACCTTTATCTTCCGCATTGTTAAGTGTACTATTTCTAGGTATGGTTTTGGATGGTTTTCTAGCTTTGGCTATGATTTTGATTATCGTCCCAATGGTTTTCTTATCAATAGAGGAAACGAAGGAAAGGTAAAATGTTCTGTTCGAGTGCTTAAGGCTTCAAATTTGAAGCCTTTTTTGGTAGAATAGGTATCATTATAAGGAACCAGGAGGCGCCTATGACTGCTACAAAAATGAACGCTCAAGAAATTATCCAATTTATAGCCAATGCTGAAAAGAAAACCAGTGTTAAAGTAACCTTTGAAGGACAACTCGCAACTGCTGTACCTAGCTCTGTTGTCAAACTAGGGAATGTTCTATTTGGAGACTGGAAGGACGTCGCTCCGCTTCTCGATGGTTTAGTAGAAAATCAAGACTATGTTGTTGAGCAAGATGCTCGTAATTCTGCAGTTCCTTTACTAGATAAGCGTGATATCAACGCACGTATCGAGCCAGGTGCTATTATCCGTGACCAAGTGGAAATCGGTGACAATGCTGTTATCATGATGGGAGCTGTTATCAATATCGGTGCTGAAATCGGTGCAGGAACCATGATTGACATGGGTGCCATCCTTGGTGGCCGTGCTATCGTTGGGAAAAACAGTCACGTTGGTGCAGGTGCAGTTTTGGCGGGTGTGATTGAACCAGCTAGCGCTGAACCAGTCCGTGTCGGAGACAATGTTCTTATCGGTGCCAATGCAGTGGTTATCGAAGGAGTCCAAATCGGCAGTGGTTCAGTTGTCGCCGCAGGAGCTATCGTTACCCAAGATGTCCCGGAAAATGTGGTAGTGGCAGGTGTTCCGGCTCGTATCATCAAAGAAATCGACAGCCAAACCCAACAAAAAACAGCGCTAGAAGATGCGCTTCGTACCTTGTAATTGCAAAAGTAAAAAAGAGGCGGAACCCTTTTTCCAGCCTCTTTCTTCTATCAAAAGGAGGATCGATAGATGTTAGATTTGATTCAGACTCGACGAGATTTGCACCAGATTCCAGAGATTGGCTTGGAGGAGTTCAAGACTCAGGCTTATTTGCTGGATGTGATTGAGAAATTGACTGCGGGCAAGGACTTTGTTCAAGTTCGTACTTGGCGGACAGGTATTTTGGTTTATTTGCAGGGAAGTCAGCCGGAACGAACCATTGGTTGGCGAACAGATATTGATGGCCTGCCTATCGTCGAACAAACAGGACTGCCTTTTGCCTCTCAGCACCAAGGTCGCATGCATGCCTGTGGGCATGATTTTCATATGACCATTGCCTTAGGCTGTCTCGAGCGGGTCCTTGAGGAACAACCCAAGAATAATCTGCTCTTTCTATTTCAGCCTGCTGAAGAAAATGAAGCCGGTGGTATGCTCATGTATGAGGACGGTGCTTTTGGAAATTGGTTGCCAGACCAATTTTATGGTCTCCATGTTCGTCCAGATCTGAAGGTCGGCCAGATTGCGACCAATACACACACTCTCTTTGCAGGGACCTGTGAGGTGAAGATTCGTTTCAAAGGAAAAGGAGGACATGCAGCTTTTCCGCATGAAGCCAATGACGCCTTGGTGGCTGCTAGTTACTTTGTAACCCAAGTACAGTCAGTTGTCAGCCGCAATGTCAATCCAATCGAGGGAGCGGTGGTGACCTTTGGCCTTTTCCAAGCTGGAACAACCAACAATGTCATTACAGACACAGCCTTTTTACATGGAACTATTCGGGCCTTGACTCAGGACATGAGTCTCTTGGTACAAAAAAGAGTCAAGACAGTCGCAGAAGGTGTTGCAGCAGCCTTTGATATGGAAGTCGAAGTCGAACTCAAGCAAGGAGGCTACCTACCTGTGGAGAACAATCCAGCCTTGGCGCGTGAACTGATGGACTTTTTTGAAGAGAAAGATGGAATCGAGTTGATTGATATCGAGCCTGCTATGACTGGTGAGGACTTTGGTTATCTCCTTTCGAAGGTAGATGGCGTTATGTTCTGGCTAGGTATCGATAGTCCCTACGCCCTTCATCACCCTCAGATGAGCCCTAAGGAAGAAGCCTTAGCCATTGGGGTAGATGCGGTCTCTAGTTTCCTGAAAAAGAAGGCAGCAGAGTAGAGGGATTGTCTATGAAAGCAGAACTACGCAAGAAAATTTTGCAAGAAATGAAGACTCTATCTCAGGAGCAAAAACAGGCTATGGATCGAGCTTTAACTGAGCGATTTTTAAATCACCCCTTTTACCAAGAAGCTAAGGTCATCGCAACTTATCTCTCCTTTCCGCATGAATTTCAAACGCAAGGATTGATCAAGCAGGCGCTGAAGGAGGGCAAAAAGGTTCTGATACCCAAAACCTATCCCAAGGGGCGCATGGAGTTTGTGGTCTATAATCCGCAGCAGTTGGTAAAAACTTCCTTTGGTTTACTGGAACCGAAAGGAGACTTGGAAGTTGTGGATCCGTCTCAGATTGATTTGATTCATGTTCCGGGCTTGGCTTTTACAACAGAGGGCTATCGGATCGGATATGGTGGAGGATACTACGACCGCTATCTGGAACATTTTGCTGGACATACCATGAGTACAATCTATCCTTGTCAGGTTCAGGAGTTTAACTTGGAAGACCATGATATTCCCGTCCAGGAGGTGCTAATCTATGAAGGAAATCTTTGATAAACGTTATCCTGTGACTAGTTTTTTTCTCCTAGTGACTGGCTTTGTATTTCTACTGATGCTGATTACTACGGGTATCAACTTTGATCAAGCCAAAACTCTGTTTCAGTTTGGAGCTATGTATGGACCGATCATTCGCCTGTTCCCAGAGCAGATTTGGCGCCTATTTTCGGCTATATTTGTGCATATTGGATGGGAGCATTTCATTGTCAATATGATTTCGCTCTACTTTCTTGGACAACAGGTGGAGGAGATTTTCGGCTCCAAGCAGTTCTTTTTTCTCTATCTCTTATCAGGAATGATGGGCAATCTCTTTGTTTTTGCTTTCACACCGAAAGTCCTAGCAGCAGGGGCCTCCACTTCTCTCTATGGGTTATTTGCTGCGATTATCGTCTTGCGTTATGCAACTCGCAGCCCCTATATCCAGCAGTTGGGGCAATCCTATCTGACACTTTTCGTGATCAATATCATTGGAAGTGTTCTGATTCCAGGAATCAGCCTAGCAGGCCATATCGGTGGTGCAGTAGGCGGTGCCTTTCTAGCAGTCATCTTCCCAGTCAAATGGGAGAGAAAGATGTATAGTACCAGCCAGCGAATCGGAGCAACTGTACTTTTTATCGCACTAGCCATTGTCCTTTTCTACAAGGGAATGAGCTATGTGTAGGGATGGAATAGTTAAATGCAAGCACCGATTCGGTTGCTAATAAGTCATCTGCAAAGATGGCTTTTTTTATTGCAAGCTTCAACAAAAAAGCCCTTAATTAAGAGCTTTGTTTTTCTTCTATTTCCCCTCAGCTAACTCTTTCCCAAGTTGGATGAGGTAGTCTTTCAAGTCGTCTTTGACTTGTGGGTGTTTGAGAGCGTAGTCGATGGAGGTTTTCATAAAGCCAAACTTGTCCCCGACATCGTAACGAGCCCCTTTGAACTCACGAGCAAATACACGTTGTGTTTTATTGAGGGTGTCGATTGCATCTGTCAGTTGAATTTCATTTCCTGCACCTGGAGCTTGGTTTTCGAGGATTTGGAAAATTTCAGGTGTGAGGAGGTAGCGTCCGATGATAGCGAGATCGCTAGGAGCATCCTCTGGAGCTGGTTTTTCAACGAAGGTTTCAACGCTGTAAAGGCCGTCTTTTCCTTCGCCTTGCGGAGCAATAACTCCATAGGCAGATACTTCATCGTGAGGGACTGGCATGACAGCGATAGTAGACGCGTGAGTACGCTCGTAGTCATCCATGAGTTGTTTGGTAAGTGGAACTGCCTTTTCATTGGTGATATCCATCAAGTCATCACCAAGCATCACGACAAAAGGTTCATTTCCAACGAAAGCTTTGGCCTGCAAAACAGCATCTCCAAGACCACGTGGATGTGTTTGACGGATAAAATGCAGGCGCATGCCGGTTGTCTCATCAACCAGCTTCAAAAGATCTGTTTTCCCTTTTTCTTTGAGGTTATATTCCAATTCGAAGTTTGAGTCAAAATGATCCTCGATAGAACGTTTTGACTTACCTGTAACCACCAAGATATCTTCGATGCCAGATTTGAGAGCTTCTTCAACTATAAACTGGATCGTTGGTTTGTCGACGATTGGTAACATTTCCTTGGCCAAGGCCTTAGTTGCGGGGAGGAAACGAGTTCCTAGTCCAGCTGCAGGGATGATTGCTTTTCTGACTTTTTGTTTCATAATATTCCTTTCTATAAAGGTCTAAGACCATTCGTTTTCTGCTTTAAATTCATTACTCATGATGTCGTTGATTGCTTCTTTGATATTGACACCTTCATAAATAACTCGGTAAATAGCCTGCGTGATTGGCAAGTAGACACCCAATTCCTGAGCCAGTTCGTAAGCTGCTCGAGTCGTTGAAATTCCTTCAATGACCATGCCCATGTTGGCTTCGATGTCTGCTAGAGATTCTCCGCGACCGAGAGCGTCACCTGCCCTCCAGTTACGCGAGTGGACAGATGTCCCCGTCACAATCAAATCACCAACTCCAGAAAGACCGCTATAAGTCAGAGGATTAGCTCCAAGAGCGACCCCTAGACGGGTGATTTCTGCCAAGCCACGTGCGATGATGGCTGCCTTGGCATTGTCGCCAAATCCTAGGCCATGTAATGCCCCAGCACCAACTGCAATGATGTTTTTGAGAGCACCAGCGGTCTCAACCCCGATAACATCCGTATTAGTATAGAGGCGGAAGTAGTGATTGCTAAAGAGATTTTGAACGTACTGGGCAGTTTCAAGGTCTTTAGAGGCTGCGGTGATCAAGGTAATATCCCGTACAATAGTTTCCTCAGCGTGGCTAGGACCTGAAACAACGACAATGTCACTACGAAGGTCAGCTGGGATTTCCTCTTCAAGAATAGTTGATAGACGTTTGTGGCTATCTGGTTCCAAGCCTTTGGAGGCATGCATGATGACAACTTTGTGATCAAGTACCTTTGCTACTTGTTGGGCAACCAGTCTCGTTACTTTTGTTGGGACAACAAATAAAACAGCGTCTACATTTTTCAATGTTTCTCCTAAGTCATGGTAGGCCTTGATGTTTTCGTCGAGTAGGATGTCTTTAAAGTAGCGTTTGTTTGTATGTTGACTATTGATTTCATCGATCTGGTCGGGAATATTTCCCCAAATCCGAACCTCGTGTCCATTGTCGTTTAGAACCTGCGAAAGGGCAGTTCCCCAAGAGCCAGGACCCAAGATAGCGATGGTTTGTTTCTTCATCTTCTCCTCCTTTTAAGAGTTCTTCTTTTCATTTTACCATAAAAAGCCTTTTCATGCATTACTTGCGAGTGAAAGCGCACTATTTTATAATAAGAAAACGCCTTTGACAAGATTCCTCTTTTTTGCTAGAATAGCATCAACATGAAAGAATGAGAGGAGCTGGCGAATTTCGTCACTCCCTTTTGTCTATCTGATTAGGAGGAAGTATGCTGATTGAAAAAATTAAAGCCTATAAATGGCAAGCCTTGGCATCCTTTGTGATGACAGGCTTGATGGTTGCGAGCTCACTCTTGCAACCTCGCTATTTGCAGGAGGTTTTAGATGCTCTACTGGCTGGCCAACATGAGGCTATTTATAGTATTGGGGCATGGTTGATAGGAGTAGCCCTCGTGGGTCTGGTTGCAGGTGGTGTCAATGTTATTCTTGCAGCCTATATCGCTCAGGCAGTATCTTCGGATCTTCGGGAAGATGCTTTTCGTAAGATCCAAACCTTTTCTTATGCCAACATTGAGCGGTTTAATGCTGGGAATCTGGTTGTCCGCATGACCAATGATATCAACCAAATTCAGAACATGGTGATGATGGTTTTCCAAATCCTTTTCCGTCTTCCTTTGCTTTTTATTGGTTCCTTTATCTTAGCGGTTCACACCCTGCCTTCACTTTGGTGGGTAATTGTCCTTATGGTAGTGCTGATTTTTGCGCTTACAGGTATCATGATGGGGATGATGGGGCCACGCTTCGCCAAGTTTCAAACCCTTCTTGAACGAATTAATGCCATCGCCAAGGAAAATCTACGTGGTGTGCGTGTGGTCAAATCCTTTGTGCAGGAAAAAGAGCAATTTGACAAGTTTACAGAGGTCTCAGATGAGCTTCTGGGACAAAATATTTATATTGGCTATGCCTTTTCAGTAGTGGAACCTTTTATGATGCTCATTGGGTACGGAGCGGTTTTCCTCTCCATCTGGTTGGTTGCGGGAATGGCTCAGTCGGATCCGTCAGTCGTTGGTTCTATTGCTTCCTTTGTTAACTATCTCAGTCAGATTATCTTTACAATCGTCATGGTTGGATTTTTAGGGAATTCTGTCAGTCGGGCTATGATTTCGATGATGCGTATCCGTGAGGTTCTAGATACCGAGCCAGCGATGACTTTTAAGGATCTTCCAGATGAGGATCTAGAAGGAAGTCTCTCTTTTGAAAATGTGACCTTCACTTATCCTACCGATGAGGAGCCCATGCTTAAGAATGTAAGTTTTGAAGTTGCACCAGGTCAGATGGTCGGTGTGGTTGGAGCGACTGGGGCAGGTAAGTCCACCCTTGCCCAGTTAATCCCACGACTTTTTGATCCACAGGAGGGTTCTATCAAGATTGGTGGCAAGGACATTCGAGATGTCAGCGAGGGAACCTTGCGTAAAACGGTCTCCATCGTCTTGCAAAGAGCTATTCTCTTTAGTGGGACCATTGCAGATAATCTTCGTCAAGGAAAAGGCAATGCCAGCGTGTCCGAGCTTGAACGTGCGGCGCGTATCGCCCAAGCCAGTGAATTTATCGGACGCATGGAAAACAAATTTGAGAGTCAGGTCGAAGAACGTGGCACCAACTTTTCTGGTGGACAAAAACAACGGATGTCGATTGCCCGAGGGATTGTCAGCAATCCCCGTATCCTGATTTTTGACGATTCGACTTCAGCCTTGGATGCCAAGTCAGAGAGATTAGTCCAGGAAGCTTTGAATAAGGACCTGAAAGGGACGACGACGATTATCATCGCTCAAAAAATCAGTTCAGTCGTCCATGCAGACAAGATTTTGGTCTTGGATCAAGGACGCTTGATTGGAGAAGGACGGCATGCAGACTTGGTAGCTAACAATGCCGTCTACCGTGAAATCTACGAAACACAAAAGGGAAGGGAGGAATAAAATGAAAACCGTTCGATTTTTCTGGAATTATTTTAAAGTTTACAAGCTCTCCTTTGTCATTGTGATTCTGATGGTTGCGATTGCGACGATTGCCCAAGCCCTCTTTCCTGTTTTTTCAGGTCAAGCAGTGACGGAGCTCGCTAATCTGGTTCTAGCTTATCAAAATGGGACTTCCGAACTAGCCTGGCAAAGTTTGTCAGCTCTGATGCTGAATCTAGCGCTAGTTGTGCTGGTTTTGGTAGTGTCCAGTTTGATTTACATGGCCTTGATGACCCGTGTGATTGCTGAGTCAACTAATGAGATGCGTAAGGGCCTCTTTGGCAAACTTTCACGTTTGACGGTTTCTTTCTTTGACCGCCACCAGGATGGTGACATCCTCTCTCGCTTCACTAGTGACTTAGACAATATCCTTCAAGCCTTCAATGAAAGTCTAGTTCAGGTTATGAGCAATATTGCTCTTTACATCGGTTTAATTTTTGTCATGTTTTCAAGAAATGTGACACTAGCCCTGATAACAGTAGCCAGCACTCCAGTGGCCTTTCTCATGTTGGTCTTCATTGTGAAAATGGCCCGCAAGTACACTAATCTCCAGCAAAAAGAGGTTGGGAAACTCAACGCCTACATGGACGAGAGTATTTCTGGACAGAAAGCTGTTATCGTACAAGGAATTCAAGACGACATCGTAGCAGGCTTTGTGGAGCGAAATGAGCGCGTGCGCAAGGCAACCTTTAAAGGAAGAATGTTCTCAGGCATCCTCTTTCCAGTTATGAATGGGATGAGTTTGGTCAATACGGCCATCGTTATTTTTGCAGGTTCTGCAGTCTTGCTGAACGATCCAAGTATCGAAACAACGACAGCCCTAGGTTTGATTGTTATGTTTACCCAATTTTCTCAGCAGTACTACCAGCCGATTATCCAGGTGGCTGCGAGTTGGGGGAGCCTCCAATTGGCCTTTACTGGGGCGGATCGTATCCAAGAAATGTTCGATGCAGAAGAAGAGATTCGCCCGCAAAATGCACCAGCCTTTACGGAATTACGAGAAGGCGTTGAAATCAGTCATATTGATTTCTCTTATGTGCCAGACAAGCCGATTTTAAAAGATGTTAGCATTTCAGCTCCTAAGGGGCAGATGATAGCAGTTGTCGGTCCAACTGGTTCAGGGAAAACGACCATCATGAACCTCATCAATCGTTTCTACGATGTGGATGCAGGTAGCATTTGTTTTGATGGAAAAGACATCCGGGACTACGACTTAGACAGCCTGCGAAGTAAGGTCGGTATTGTTTTGCAGGATTCGGTCTTGTTTAGCGGAACGATTCGGGACAATATCCGCTTCGGTGTGCCAGATGCTAGCCAGGAAATGGTCGAAGCAGCTGCTAAGGCAACTCATATTCATGACTATATCGAAAGCTTGCCTGATAAGTATGATACCCTTATTGATGATGAGCAAAATATCTTTTCAACTGGTCAGAAACAATTGATTTCCATTGCTCGGACCTTGATGACAGATCCCCAAGTTTTAATCTTAGATGAAGCGACTTCCAATGTCGATACTGTAACAGAAAGCAAGATTCAACATGCCATGGAGGCAGTAGTAGCAGGTCGAACCAGCTTTGTCATTGCCCATCGTCTCAAGACCATCCTCAATGCCGATCAGATTATTGTCCTCAAAGATGGAGAGGTCATTGAACGTGGAAATCATCACGAGTTGCTCAAACTCGGCGGCTTCTACTCAGAACTGTATCACAACCAATTTGTCTTCGAATAAAAAAGAAGTTGTCCTTATTGGGCAGCTTTTTCTTGTCCATAAAAAATACTTATCACGGTCTTTAAAAAAACATATTAGACAGGAAAGGGTTGGAGTGATAAGATAAGACTGTCGCAAGAAAATCGAAAGGAGATACATCATGGCTAGAACGGTTGTAGGAGTTGCTGCGAATCTATGTCCTGTAGATGCAGAAGGGAAAAACATTCACTCATCTGTATCCTGTAAATTTGCAGAGAGCATTCG
>CAUVUZ010000014.1:0-27503 GCA_963555095.1 uncultured Streptococcus sp.
CAGGTTCAATCGAACTTCCAGCAGGTACTGAAATGGTAATGCCTGGTGATAACGTGACTATCGACGTTGAGTTGATCCACCCAATTGCCGTAGAACAAGGTACTACATTCTCTATCCGTGAGGGTGGACGTACTGTTGGTTCAGGTATGGTTACAGAAATCGAAGCTTAATTCGATTTAGTTCCCAGAAGAACAATTATTTAAGTCAGACACTAAAAGAATCTTGCTTTGCAAGGTTCTTTTTTTGTTCTTGCTCCATTTGAAGTGATTCTACCTCTATTTGAAGTGATTCTACTCTAGCAGTATAATCGTTTTTTTGGTATAATAAAAGTTATGGAAATCGAAAAAACCAATCGCATGAATGCGCTTTTTGAATTTTATGCTGCGCTTTTGACAGATAAGCAGATGAATTATATTGAACTCTACTATGCAGATGATTACAGTCTTGCGGAGATTGCTGAAGAGTTCGGTGTTAGTCGCCAAGCTGTTTATGACAATATCAAGCGAACAGAAAAGATTTTAGAGGACTATGAGATGAAATTGCACATGTACTCGGACTACATTGTCCGCAGTCAGATTTTTGATCAGATCTTGGAGCGTTATCCCAAGGATGACTTTCTGCAGGAGCAGATAGAAGTTTTAACAAGCATTGATAATAGAGAATAAGAGGAAGAAAAATGGCATTTGAAAGTTTAACTGAACGTTTACAGAACGTCTTTAAAAACCTACGTAAAAAAGGAAAAATTTCTGAGGCTGATGTCCAAGAAGCAACCAAAGAGATTCGTCTAGCCTTACTGGAAGCCGACGTTGCTTTACCTGTTGTAAAGGACTTTATCAAGAAGGTTCGTGAACGTGCAGTCGGACATGAAGTTATTGATACTCTTAATCCTGCGCAACAGATTATCAAAATTGTTGATGAGGAATTGACAGCCGTTTTAGGTTCTGATACGGCAGAAATTATCAAGTCACCTAAGATTCCGACAATCATTATGATGGTCGGTTTGCAAGGGGCTGGTAAAACAACCTTTGCAGGAAAACTTGCTAACAAACTCAAAAAAGAGGAAAATGCTCGTCCTTTGATGATTGCGGCTGATATTTATCGTCCAGCAGCCATCGATCAGCTGAAAACACTTGGACAGCAGATAGATGTGCCTGTCTTTGCACTTGGAACAGAGGTTCCGGCTGTTGAGATTGTTCGTCAAGGTTTGGAGCAAGCCCAAGCCAATCACAACGACTATGTCTTGATTGATACAGCGGGGCGTTTGCAGATTGATGAGCTCTTGATGAATGAGCTTCGTGATGTTAAGGCCTTGGCTCAACCAAATGAAATCCTGCTCGTCATTGATGCGATGATCGGTCAAGAAGCGGCCAATGTCGCTCGCGAGTTTAATGCTCAGTTAGAAGTGACTGGGGTTATTCTTACCAAAATTGATGGGGATACTCGTGGTGGTGCTGCTTTGTCCGTTCGCCATATCACTGGTAAACCAATCAAGTTCACTGGTACGGGTGAAAAGATTACAGATATCGAAACCTTCCACCCAGATCGTATGTCAAGCCGTATCCTTGGCATGGGGGATATGCTCACTCTTATTGAGAAAGCTTCTCAGGAATACGATGAGCAAAAAGCTCTTGAAATGGCTGAGAAGATGCGCGAAAACACCTTCGATTTCAATGATTTCATTGATCAATTGGATCAGGTGCAAAACATGGGACCAATGGAAGACTTGCTCAAGATGATTCCAGGTATGGCTAACAACCCTGCCCTTCAAAATATGAAGGTAGATGAGCGTCAGATTGCTCGTAAACGTGCTATCGTGTCTTCCATGACACCTGAAGAACGTGAAAACCCAGATCTGTTAAATCCAAGTCGTCGCCGCCGTATCGCTGCAGGTTCTGGGAATACCTTTGTCGAAGTCAATAAATTTATCAAGGACTTTAACCAGGCTAAACAGCTCATGCAAGGTGTCATGTCTGGTGATATGAACAAGATGATGAAGCAGATGGGAATCAATCCAAACAACCTTCCTAAAAATATGCCAAATATGGGTGGCATGGATATGTCTGCCCTTGAAGGTATGATGGGACAGGGTGGCATGCCAGATATGTCAGCTCTTGGAGGAGCTGGAATGCCAGATATGAGCCAGATGTTCGGTGGCGGACTCAAGGGTAAAATTGGCGAATTTGCCATGAAACAGTCTATGAAACGTATGGCCAACAAAATGAAAAAAGCTAAGAAGAAACGTAAATAAAAAGGGAAGCAGAAGTGCTTTCCTTTTTTATATAAAATATGTGCTTTCTATGATTAGACAATTTTCTTAATCGAAAAATTACTAAATAGAAAGAGTGATTTCAAAGCCTTGCATCCATTCGGATTTTACTGCGATGTCGATTTTTAAAGCATCTGCTAATTGTTTGACAAGATAGAGCCCCATACCTGTTGATTTTTTCCTTGTGTCACCTGAATCACCTGTAAATCCTTTTTCAAAGATATGAGGGAGGTCGCAAGCTTTAACTCCACACCCATTATCCCTAATAATCAGACTTGTGCGCCCCTTATTATTTGACATAGAAATACTGAGTTCGGGCTTGTCAGAGCTATATTTAAGGGCATTGGCGAGAATTTGAGAGAGGATAAATTCAAAACTGCGTTGATCGGTGTAGCAGGTTCCCTGTATATTTTCTAGATAAATTGTAAAATTCTTTTCTTTGAGCAAGGGATCAAAGTTTTCCAAAAGATCCTGAATACACTCTTGGAGGTCGACATCTTCAAATAGAAAATCATTTTTTTCACTTTTAACCCTGTAATAGAATAGTATCTGTGATACATTTTCTTGTATTTGATTTCTCACATAGTCCAACTTAAAAGATGTATCCTTCGGCAACTGGTCGCTTTGATTGTCTAAAAGGAGGGAAAGAAGCGACAGAGGGAGTTTGATTTCATGTGCCCATTTTTCAACATAGTCCTCATACTCGGCTAGTAATGAGTTGAGTTTTCCTATTTCAGCCTGCTTTTGATAAAGTATATCTGCCATTTTTTCAATGCTTTCTTTCTCTGAGGCACTTGATAAATGCAATAATTCAAGCTCAGTATCGACCTTGGGATTGGCTATGAAGGCTTTATAGGCAGCGGATTTTTTTCTTTCTTTTCTTATCAGTAGGAATGATAGGATGAAAAAGAGCAGGACGGTGGCTAAAATATAGAGCAGGATGAGGGCTTGAAACATTCTCACATCTGAAAGCCAAAGCAGAACAGCTGTAAATAGATCAAATGCTAAGAGAACAAGTAACCAGGGCAGGTAAGTAGCTAGATATTTAAGATTCTGTTTCATCTGGACTTACCTCTTCTAGCTTGTACCCAATACCTCTGACGGATTTGACTTGAAGGGCAATGCCAGCCTGTTTCATCACCTTTTTTAGCCTTGCAATGTTTACTTGTAGGGCATTTTCATCGATGAACTCAGTTGTATTCCACAGTTTCATGCTTAGTTCTTCTTTTGTGACGACAGAATCAGTTGCCACTAATAAGGTTTCTAACAATTTCCCTTGATTTTGAGGGAGTAAAATCGAATGTCCGTTGATATAAAGGGTATAGGTCTGTCTATCCAGCAGGAAATTATCTTTTTCAAGCAAATTTTGTCTGCCTTCATAGCGTTTCAAGATGTTTTCTATACGAGCCAAGAATCTTTCTTTCTTGAAAGGTTTTGTTAAGTACTCGTCAGCTCCTAATTTTAGGGCGTAAATCTCATCTTTTAGTTGTTCACGGGAGGTGAGAACCAATATGGGCACAGAGCGTTTGGACTTGAGATTTTTACAAATTTGAAAACCTGTTTCTCCCGGCAAATTCAAATCCAGTATGATTAGATCCGTATCGTATTGCAGCACTTGCTGGCTTGTATCTTTGAAGTCTGTCAACTTATCAACTTGATACCCCGCTTTCTCTAACAAGATGACAATTTCATCTCGAATCAAGGCTTCATCTTCAATAACCAGAATATGCTTCATATCGGTTCCTCCTTTTCCTATTTTATTCTACCTTATTCATCTCTTTTGGGTTCCATTAAGGACAATAAGTACTTGTTGCTATTCTTCTTTACAATTCTGATATAGATGACTTCAAATCCAGCTAAGAGCAGTACTATCAGCATGGCTGTGATAAATTTTTGCCCCATGACCATTCTTGCACTGGCTGGTACTATTCCTGTGAGGAGGGAGCCCACTCCGAAGCTACTACTGATAAGTGCAAGGGCTATTGGCAGACCGAAATACCAATTGATTTGCTTTTCTGACGATTTACAAAGAGTTTCGTAGTTAGCTCCGAGATGGATCAAGGTTTGGTATCGTCTGTAGGATTGTCTTTGTCCCATCAAAAATTGAACGCCGATGATTGTATTTGCCACAACAAGGAAGATGATAGCCAGATAGATGGTGACATAGCTGGCAGAGATAATGTAAAATAATTGTCTCCCCATATTTTGTATATAGCTTTCATAGCCAAGAGAGGTTTGATTTAGCTTTTCATTCGTATCTGAGATAGCTCTCATCAAGCCTTTTTCTTTGACCAGCTCAGGAGCCAAGATACCGCTGACATAGTTCGAATAGCGACCGTCTGTATAGTTCATAAAGGCCTCATCTGGGACTATTAGGGCAACAGAGAGGGTTATTTCACGATCCGTTACGATTGGCAAAGACTCCACCTCTCCAATCAATTTTACATCATTTCCCATGACTTTGATTTGAGGCTTTGTCTTCAGAACAGAGTTGACAAGACTCTCATCTGGCAGAAAATCTTTCCCCATATACAAATAGGCTTCCTTACTAGTTAATTCTAGAGGAGGGAGATTGGCAGTCTTTCTGAGTTCGTTGTATTCGGAAACAGGCATGAGGTGGGAAGTAGTAGACTGTTTAAATTTATGGAGCAAAATTTCCTTGTTCTTGCTGTCTTTTTGCTTTTTCAACTCCTTGATGACCTCTTCGAAGGACACGGACTCGTGTTCTTTAGGCATGCCCACTTTAATTTGCAGAATCTTTGAAAACTGTGATGCTAGTCCAGCAGCTTCAAGCTCTTTTTTTACTGTATTTACATCAAGATTTTCATCTGTTTCCTGCTTGCTATCTCTAAATGTATAATCCAAAACGTGGGTTTGGTTGCCTGAATTGCCACTTGCAATGGCCACACCTGCTCCAAAGAGGCACAAGGCAGAAAAGATTAAGAGGGAGCAGATAGCCAGTATAGTTGAGCGCTGGATAACTAATTCCTGAATCTGTCTAAAATTATAGGCATGAAGTTTTCGATTGCTTCTAAGCTTAACCAAAAAGTCTATAAATAAACGCATACCAAAGAAGAGGAGGATAGTTCCCAGAGTACCCAAGAAAACAGTGATGCCCATGGTGATGACACTCTCCCAAGCTCGTCCACTCATACCCATGTAATAGGCTGTTCCTAGAAGCAAAATTCCGAGGACGGAAGCAAGAAGGTACACACTCTTGGGGAGTAGTTTCTTCATTCCAGAGGGTGAATAGGCAAGCAGGTTTCCGATTTCCTTATTGGCTGTTTTTGCACTTAAAAGAACAAAAACAGCTAATTTTACGGCCAGAAAGCCGATGACTGTATAGAATAGAGCTGTAGTAGAAAGAGAAAATTGATGCTCAATAATACCTAGTCCCACAATTTTAGCGGTTATTAGGCTGATCAGTTCTGAAATTAAGATGGAAATAGGAAGGCCTATTCCAAGGGCAAGGACACTGTTTCTCAAATCCTCGAGCAGAAGTAGCAAGAACAGTTTGCTTCTTCGCATGCCTAGCGTTAGATACACACCAAATTCATGTTTTCTCCTTTCCATCTGCATACTGCTTGCGAAGTAGACTAGAAAAAAGAGAATAAAGAGCGTTGCTACGTAAAAAATGGGAATCATGCTAAAGAGTTTATCTACAGCATGACTCTCTATTTGTTTTAGAAATACCATCACATCTTGATGAGATAAAGAAAGGATGATGTAAAAGGAGATGATAGAAAGAACCATGGAACTGAAGTACAAACCATTATTCTTTCGATCTCTCTTGCTATTTCTTGAAACTAATTTAGAAAACATTGCCATCACCTCCAGCCAGTGCAGCCATGACCTTTAGTATTCTGTGGTAAAAATCTTCCTGACCTTCTCTTGGATAATCGCGTCGGATTTCATGGAATAGTTTTCCATCTTGGATGAACAAGATGCGGTTGCAAAAGCTGGCAGCGACGGAGTCGTGGGTCACCATGAGAATGGTGGTTTCTTCAACTTGATTCATTTCGGATAATTTTTGCATTAAAATGGTTGCATTTTTTGAGTCCAAAGCCCCTGTGGGCTCATCCGCAAATACAATCTTAGGGTCTAAAATCAAGGCACGCGCAGCAGCTACCCTTTGTCGTTGACCACCTGATAATTGAGATGGGAACTTATCCAGAAGTTCAGAAATATCCAGATATTGGGAAAGTAATTCTAACCGAACCTTGCTTTCGTTGGCATCGACCTTGTGCAAAGACAAGGGGAGTAAAATATTTTCTTTGGCTGTCAGATTGTCCAAAAGCTCAAAATTCTGAAAGAGATAGCCGATTTCCTTACCACGATAATCAGCTAACTGACTACCTTTTAACTGACCTAAATCCTTTTCTTGCATTTGAATGGAGCCGTCAGTTGGTTTGATGATAGTGGCGAGACAGTTAAGAAGGGTTGTTTTCCCAGATCCACTACTCCCCATAATTCCTAAGAACTCACCTTTGACAACTTGAAAAGATATGCCGTTCAAGGCCTTAGTGATATTCGGCTCTTTTCCATAATGCTTTGTTAATGATTCTACTCGTAAAATTGTTTCCATGTGAGACACCTCCATCTTTTGTTACTTTCATTATAATATGAATCAGAGTAGAATAACACTTACGGATGATGTAAGAAATCTTTATCGCTGGCATTTATAGTCAGATTACTTTATCTATATTTATTATATTATAGCATGGTTTTAGGGATTTAAAAAGGGAGTCTCAGAAGATACTCCAATTTAAAAGCAAATGCTATGAGAGAATAAGTAACCAGAATGACTGGGAAAGTAGTGGTAAGTGATAATAATATCAGAAAGAGTAAATTTAATTACAATCAGTATATTAAAAAGATTCGATCTAAAGTTTTGTCTGACTAATGAGGTCGATCTGATTAAACTTTTGATTCCTAATAATTCAAAAAATGTTGAAATAGAAATTTCATTTTCTCCCTTTCAAATCTAAAAAGTTGAGATTTTGATATAGAATCAGCTATAGCATGCTTAAAGAATATTCGATTAATTTTCTAAAATATCGAAAAGCTCTCTGTAATGTTTCACAATTTAGTCCCCTTAATTTTCTTTTCGAGCTATAAACATGCCATATTCTTTAGGAATGACTAACACACCATTATTAAACTCCCTTTCCAATCTTTTATGAATAATTCCCTCTTCTAGTGAACCTATTTCTGAAATTCCTTTCAAGGATTGAATATATTGAACTAGATCGTCTATACTTGTTACCTGTAGCTCGTCATCATAAATTAATTTTTCCACAGTGTCAAAATACCTATTTAAATAAGTCTTTCCATTTTGTAAAGTAAAAGTTTTATTTTCTAAATCTTGAACAACCTCATCTTTAAATAAGCTTGCCAAATAATCTACAACTCCATTTTCACCAAATGTAGCACAATAAAAAATGCCCCCGTTTTTTAAAACTCTATTCACTTCAGAGAGAGCTTTAGGAATGTCATTTACATGATGTAGAAGCATATTAGCAATAACAATATCAAACGTTTCTTTCTCAAAAGAAACATTTTGGATATCCATTATTTCATAATTGACATTGTCTCTATTTCCAATCACTGCCCTAGTAGTTTCTACCATGTCACTAGAAAAATCCGTAATTACCAATTGCTTCATCTTGTCTATAGAATCAAGATTACTTTTCCACAGTTCTCCTGTGCCGCATCCCAATTCTAGAACGTTAATTTCATCAGTAATTTGGTAGTTAGAAAAAATCCAATTATTAAAGCCCAATTTATTTTTTGAATACTTCTTATGTAGTTTTACTCTAATGTCAAGATTATCTTGTTTTGCATATTGTTCAATTACTCTATTAATCATTTTAAATTACCTCCACTTTATAATTTGACATTATATCACAAAAATAAAGGTAGCGTAAAATAAGTTGTATAAATACAAAAAGGAATAAATCCGTTATAGTAGAGTTGTAACACATTACTAGAAAGAGATTTATTACTATGACTCAGTTTGCCACATATTTTCCAACGTATAAAAGCTGAGTATAGTTTAGAGGAAGAACTTTAGTATTTGTTGTTAATGCAAAATAAAAAGCTTTAGAAATCAATATTTCTAAGGCCTTTTAAACTTATTAATTCTACTCCCACTCAACGGTTGCAGGTGGTTTACTTGTAATGTCGTAGACGATACGGTTAACGTGATCCACTTCATTTACGATTCGTACTGAAATCTTTTGAAGGACTTCCCAAGGAATTTTGGCAAAGTCTGCTGTCATACCATCGATAGAAGTGATAGCACGAATGGCGATTGTGTAGTCATAAGTACGACCATCACCCATAACACCAACTGAACGAACGCCTGTGTTGACAGTGAAGTATTGCCAGATATCGCGGTCAAGACCAGCTTTAGCGATTTCTTCACGAAGGATAGCATCAGACTCACGAACAGTTTCTAGTTTTTCTTCAGTGATTTCACCCATGACACGGATAGCAAGCCCTGGACCTGGGAATGGTTGGCGCCATACGATATGGTCTGGCATACCAAGCTCCGTACCGAGGGCACGAACTTCGTCTTTATAGAGAGTGTTCAATGGTTCGATCAGTTCAAACTGCATGTCTTCTGGAAGACCACCCACGTTGTGGTGTGATTTGATGGTTTGAGCAGTATCTGTACCAGACTCAATTACGTCAGTGTAAAGCGTTCCTTGAGCAAGGAATTTTACATCTTTTAGCTTACTTGCTTCGTCATCAAATACATAAACAAACTCATTACCAATAATTTTACGTTTTTGTTCAGGGTCAGAAACACCTGCAAGTTTATCAAGGAAGCGTTTAGCGGCATCAGCTTTGACAATATTCAAACCAAACTTACCACCAAGCATGTCCATAACTTGGTCAGCCTCTCCCTTACGAAGAAGACCGTGGTCTACAAAGATACAGATTAATTGATCACCGATTGCTTTTTGAAGAAGAACTCCAACAACAGAAGAGTCAACACCACCTGATAGACCAAGAAGAACACGCTTGTTACCTACAGTTTCACGGATTTTCTTGATCTGCATCTCGATGAAGTTGTCCATTGACCAGTCGCCTTTAGCCTGACAGATGTTAAGGGCAAAGTTGCGAAGGATATCATTTCCATAGACAGAATGGCGAACCTCTGGGTGGAATTGGATACCATAGATGTGCTTGTCAGGGTTTTCAATAGCTGCATAAGGACAGTCAGCAGAAGTTCCAGTACGAACGAAATCAGCCGGAATCTCTGTAACAGCATCGCCATGGCTCATCAAAACGATCTGTTCTTCAGGAGTCCCTTCAAAGAGGGCAGAAGTGGTGTGGGTAAGTGGTGATTGGCCATACTCACGGTTACCAGCATCACCTGCAGGGACAACTTTTCCTCCGAGTTTATGGGTTAAAAGTTGCATACCATAGCAGATTCCCAAAATTGGAATGCCAAGTTCAAAAATTTCTGGGTCAATATCAAATGAACCATCTTCGTATACAGAGTTTGGTCCACCAGAGAGGATGATCCCTACAGGGTTAATCGCACGAACCTCTGCGGCTGAGATTTTGTGACTTTTTAGCTCTGAAAAAACACCAATTTCACGAATACGGCGTGAAATCAGCTGGTTGTATTGGCTACCATAGTCCAGCACGATGATTTTTTCGACATCTTGCAAATCAGTTGAAATGTTGCTCATCTTTTTCCTTTCTCAAAAGAAATATCTTTTTCAATATTCTATCACAAATAGGGGCGGATTACCAACTAAACAAGGCAAAGTTTGACTTTTTATTAGAAAATACGGTACAATAGAGAAAATAAAGAAAAGAAGTGAAAAAGCATGTTACCAGCTTATATGAAAATCCACGATCAGATCAAAAAGGATATAGATGAGCATCGTTGGAAGATTGGAGAAAGACTTCCGAGTGAACGAGATTTGGCAGAGCTGTTTCAGGTTAGCCGGATGACCTTGCGCCAAGCTATCTCTCTTTTGGTTGAAGAAGGGGTCTTGGAGCGCAGAGTAGGAAGCGGAACCTTTGTCTCTAGCACTCGTGTCCAAGAAAAAATGAGGGGGACGACCAGTTTTACAGAGATTGTCAAATCTCAGGGCAAAGTACCTTCTAGCCAACTCATTTCTTACAGAAGAACCATTCCAAATGAGCAAGAGGTCGTAAAGCTAGGGATTACTCCGACAGAGAATATTATTCGCATGGAACGGGTGCGTTATGCTGACCAAGTACCGTTAGTCTATGAAGTCGCATCCATTCCTGAGAAATTTATTAAGAACTTCAAAAAAGAAGAAATCACCAGTCATTTCTTCCAAACCTTGCAGGAACATGGCTACCGGATTGGTAAATCCCAACAGACCATTTATGCGAGATTGGCTAAGGAAAAAATTGCTCATTACCTAGAAATCGAAAAGGGGCATGCAATCTTGGCTTTGACTCAGGTGTCCTATCTAGATGATGGGACAGCTTTCGAATATGTAAAGAGTCAATACGTGGGTGAACGCTTTGAGTTTTATCTTGAAAATAACTAGTCTCAGAAGGCTAGTTTTTTCTTTTCTCAAAAGATTAGAATTGTCAAAACAATCTGTCTAGGCTTGATTTTATCTGTTATTTACTATAAAATGAGAAGGAAAAACGTCAAACTTTTATATTGCAAATAGGAGAAAAAATGACAAAAACATTAAAACGCCCTGAGGTTCTTTCACCTGCAGGGACTTTAGAAAAACTGAAAGTAGCTGTTCAATATGGTGCGGACGCAGTCTTCATCGGTGGACAGGCCTATGGTCTTCGTAGCCGTGCTGGAAACTTTACCTTTGAACAGATGGAAGAAGGAGTCCAGTTTGCTGCTAAGTACGGTGCCAAGGTCTATGTGGCTGCTAACATGGTTATGCACGAAGGAAACGAAGCTGGTGCTGGAGAATGGTTCCGTAAGTTGCGTGACATCGGAATCGCGGCAGTAATTGTATCAGACCCGGCCTTGATTATGATTGCAGCAACCGAAGCACCAGGTCTTGAAATCCACCTTTCAACCCAAGCCAGTGCGACCAACTATGAAACTCTCGAGTTCTGGAAAGAACTTGGTTTGACCCGTGTGGTTTTGGCTCGTGAAGTTTCAATGGAAGAATTAGCAGAGATTCGCAAACGAACAGATGTTGAGATTGAGGCCTTTGTCCATGGAGCCATGTGTATTTCTTACTCAGGTCGCTGTACCCTCTCAAACCACATGAGTATGCGTGATGCCAACCGCGGGGGCTGTTCTCAGTCTTGCCGTTGGAAATACGACCTTTACGATATGCCCTTTGGCCAAGAACGTAAGAGTCTGAAGGGTGAAATTCCAGAAGAGTTTTCGATGTCTGCCGTTGATATGTCTATGATTGACCATATACCAGATATGATCGAAAACGGTGTAGACAGTCTCAAGATTGAAGGACGTATGAAATCTATTCACTACGTTTCAACGGTGACTAACTGTTACAAGGCGGCTGTGGATGCATACCTTGAAAGTCCTGAGAAGTTTGAAGCTATCAAACAAGACTTGGTAGATGAGATGTGGAAGGTTGCCCAACGTGAATTGGCAACAGGTTTCTACTATGGTACGCCGTCTGAGAATGAGCAGTTATTTGGTGCGCGTCGTAAAATCCCTGAGTACAAGTTTGTTGCTGAAGTCGTTTCTTATGATGATGCGACCCAAACGGCAACCATTCGTCAACGGAATGTTATCAATGAAGGGGATCAAGTTGAGTTTTACGGACCAGGTTTCCGTCATTTTGAAACCTATATCGAGAATCTTCACGATGCCAAGGGAAATAAAATCGATCGCGCTCCAAATCCAATGGAACTCTTGACAATCAAGGTTCCACAACCTGTGCAAGCAGGTGACATGGTCCGTGCTCTGAAAGAAGGTCTCATCAACCTCTATAAGGAAGACGGGACAAGTATCACAGTTCGTGCCTAGATAAGGAGAAGTGAATGATTCAAGCGCAAGGTTTATTGGTAGATGATGAAAGTAGGTGTGTTCATTATCATAGTGAAAAGGATATTGTTTCACTCCAGTGTTATGAATGCGAGAAATATTACGCATGCTATCAGTGTCACAATGCTATGGAGATGCATGTATTTTCACCCTATCCCTTGGCGCTTTCTGAGGATCAACCGATTTTATGTGGGGTTTGTAAGAGGACAATGACTTTTCAAGAATATCAAGAACAGATAGCTTGTTCTTACTGCAGTGCTCCATTTAATCCAGATTGTAAACAACACTATTCCTACTATTTTAAATAAAGTGAATCTATTTAAATAAAGTGAATCTATTTAAATAAAGTGAATCTATCCAAGTTCTTAACTTGGATTTTTCAGTTTGTTTCAGAAAATATAGTAAAATCAAGAAAAACTCGCAATCTAAAATGGAAAAACTTTCTATAGAATGGGGTAAAAACAGCAAAAATAGAAATAAATCATATGAAACGCTTTCAACGTAAGTAAAAAGTTGACAAATCAAAATTTTAGGACTAAACTAAGTAAGTAAATTTAAATAAAAAAGGAGAATTTATCATGAATTTAACATTTTTCGGTCTTTGTCTTGCCTGTATGGGTGTATCTCTTGCAGAAGGTATGTTGATGAACGGTTTGTTCAAATCAGCAGCTCGCCAACCAGACATCATCCCACAATTACGTAGCTTAATGATCATGGGGATTGCCTTTATCGAAGGAACGTTCTTGGTTACCCTCGTCTTTTCATTTATCATCAAATAAAGAGAAGTATAAAATGGAAAAGGGAGGATTTTAGATGGAAGAAAGTATCAATCCAACCATCAATATTGGTCCTGTTACCTTTGATTTAACCATGTTAGCCATGACCTTGTTGATTGTGGGAGTTGTTTTTGGCTTTATCTATTGGGCAAGTCGCAATATGACTTTGAAACCCAAAGGAAAGCAAAATGTACTTGAGTATTTCTATGACTTCGTTATTGGATTTACAGAACCTAACATTGGTAAAAGCTACATGAAAGACTACTCGCTCTTTTTCCTTTGTCTATTTCTATTTATGGTACTGGCAAATAACCTCGGTTTGATGGCGAAACTTCAAACTACAGATGGGACAAACCTTTGGACATCGCCAACTGCAAATCTCCAGTTTGACTTGGCCTTGTCATTTGGAATTATCCTGATGACCCATATCGAAGGGATTCGTCGTCGTGGGATTAAAAAATATCTAAAAGCCTATATCACACCTGGCTTTATGACTCCCATGAATATCTTAGAAGAGTTTACCAACTTTTTATCACTTGCCTTGCGGGTGTTCGGAAATATCTTTGCTGGAGAAGTGATGGCTAGTTTGCTAATCACTCTATCTCATCAAGCTCTATATTGGTATCCAGTTGCTTTTGGTGCTAACTTGGCTTGGACAGCCTTTTCTGTCTTTATTTCCTGCATCCAAGCCTATGTGTTTACCATGTTGTCTTCTATGTACCTAGGAAATAAGATAAATGATGGAGAAGAGTAGAAAGGAGTAACAGATGCACGTAACAGTAGGTGAATTAATTGGTAACTTTATTTTAATCGCTGGCTCTTTTATCCTTTTGATTGTCTTAGTTAAGAAATATGCGTGGTCAAACTTGACAAGTGTCTTCGAAGAAAGGGCAAATAAAATTGCTGCTGATATTGATGGAGCTGAACAAGCTCGTCAAAAAGCAGAAACTCTTGCTCAAAAACGTGAAGATGAATTGGCTGGAAGTCGCAACGAAGCCAAAACAATCATTGAAAATGCTAAAGAGACTGCCGAGAAGAGTAAAGCAGATATTCTGGCAGATGCTAAAGTAGAAGCAGGTCGCTTAAAAGAGAAGGCGAATCAAGAAATTGCTCAGAATAAAGCTGAAGCTTTGCAAAGTGTTAAGGGCGAGGTGGCAGATTTGACGATTAGTCTCGCTGGTAAAATTATCTCAAAAAACCTTGACAGTCATGCTCATAAGGAACTCATTGATCAGTATATCGATCAGCTAGGAGAAGCCTAATGGACAAGAAAACAGCAAAGGTCATTGAAAAGTACAGCATGCCTTTTGTCCAATTAGTGATTGAAAAAGGAGAAGAGGACCGGATTTTTTCAGACTTGGATCAAATCAAGCAAGTCGCAGAAGAAACGTGCTTACCTTCTTTTTTAGCTCAGGTGGCAGTTGATGAGTCTGATAAGGAAAAAACAGTTGGTTTCTTTCAAGACTCTGTGTCACCTTTAATGCAAAACTTTATTCAAATTCTGATTTACAATCACAGAGCAAATCTTTTTTATGATATTATTGTCGATTGTTTGAATCGTCTTGAAAGAGAAACCAATCATTTTGTAGTTACGATTTCTTCAGCTTATCCTTTAACGGACGAACAGAAGGAACGTTTGCTTCCCTTGATAGAGAAAAAAATGTCTCTGAGAGTACGGAGTATTAAAGAACAAATTGATGAAGGACTCATTGGTGGTTTTGTCATTTTTGCTAATCACAAGACAATTGATGTGAGTATTAAGCAACAACTTCGAGTTGTTAAAGAAAATTTGAAATAGAAAGTGGTGTTCTTTTGGCAATTAACGCACAAGAAATCAGCGCTTTAATTAAGCAACAAATTGAAAATTTCAAACCCAATTTTGATGTTTCTGAAACAGGTGTTGTAACCTATATCGGGGACGGAATTGCGCGTGCTCACGGTCTTGAAAATGCCATGAGTGGAGAGTTGTTGATCTTTGAAAACGGCTCTTATGGGATGGCGCAAAACTTGGAGTCTACAGACGTTGGGATTATCATCCTTGGAGACTTTACAGATATCCGTGAAGGGGATACCATTCGCCGTACAGGTAAAATCATGGAAGTCCCTGTGGGGGATAGCCTAATCGGACGTGTTGTCGACCCACTTGGTCGTCCAGTTGATGGTCTTGGTGATATCCATACTGACAAAACTCGTCCAGTAGAAGCGCCAGCTCCTGGCGTTATGCAACGTAAGTCTGTATCAGAACCATTGCAAACAGGTTTGAAAGCTATTGACGCCCTTGTACCGATTGGTCGTGGTCAACGTGAGTTGATTATTGGTGACCGTCAGACAGGGAAAACAACTATTGCAATTGATACTATCTTGAACCAAAAAGGGCAAGATATGATCTGTATCTATGTAGCGATTGGACAAAAAGAATCAACAGTCCGTACGCAAGTAGAAACACTTCGTCAGTACGGTGCCTTGGACTACACAATCGTTGTGACAGCCTCTGCTTCACAACCATCTCCATTGCTCTTCCTAGCTCCTTATGCTGGGGTAGCTATGGCAGAAGAATTTATGTACCAAGGCAAGCATGTTTTGATTGTTTATGATGATCTTTCAAAACAAGCGGTCGCTTATCGTGAACTTTCCCTCTTGCTTCGTCGTCCACCAGGTCGTGAAGCCTTCCCAGGGGATGTTTTCTACCTTCACAGCCGTTTGCTTGAGCGCTCAGCTAAAGTTTCTGATGAACTTGGTGGTGGATCTATTACAGCCCTACCATTTATCGAGACACAAGCGGGAGATATCTCTGCCTATATCGCAACCAACGTGATTTCTATCACTGACGGACAAATCTTCCTTGGTGATGGTCTCTTCAATGCGGGTATTCGTCCAGCCATCGATGCGGGTTCATCTGTATCCCGTGTAGGGGGTTCGGCACAGATTAAAGCTATGAAGAAAGTAGCTGGTACACTCCGTATTGACCTTGCTTCATACCGTGAGTTGGAAGCCTTCACTAAGTTCGGTTCTGATTTGGATGCGGCAACACAGGCTAAGTTGAATCGTGGTCGTCGTACGGTAGAAGTATTGAAACAACCAGTTCACAAGCCTTTGCCTGTTGAGAAACAAGTAACCATTCTCTATGCTTTGACACATGGTTTCTTGGATACGATTCCAGTAGATGACATTGTTCGTTTTGAGGAAGAGTTCCATACTTTCTTTGATGCTCATTATCCAGAGATTTTGGAAACCATTCGTGATACAAAAGACTTGCCAGAAGAAGCGGTCTTGGATGCTGCGATTACAGAGTTTCTCAATCAATCCAGCTTCCAATAAGAATAGAGGTGTCAGATGGCAGTATCTCTAAATGATATTAAAACAAAAATCGCCTCAACCAAAAATACGAGTCAAATCACTAATGCCATGCAAATGGTATCGGCTGCCAAGTTAGGTCGCTCTGAAGAAGCAGCGCGCAACTTCCAAGTTTACGCTCAGAAAGTTCGTAAGCTTTTGACGGATATTCTGCATGGTAACGGATCTGGTGGTTCTACCAATCCGATGCTCATCAGTCGTCCAGTTAAGAAAACAGGCTATATCGTTATTACTTCAGACCGTGGCTTGGTTGGAGGTTATAATGCTTCCATCCTTAAAGCTGTGATGGAGTTAAAAGAAGAATACCATCCAGATGGTAAAGATTTTGAGATAATCTGTATCGGTGGTATGGGAGCTGATTTCTTTAAGGCTCGTGGTATTCAGCCAATCTATGAACTACGTGGCTTGGCAGATCAACCTAGTTTTGATGAAGTTCGTAAAATTATTTCAAAAACGATTGAGATGTACCAAAACGAACTTTTTGATGAATTGTACGTCTGCTACAACCATCATGTTAATACTCTCACAAGTCAAATGCGTGTGGAACAAATGCTTCCGATTGTTGACTTGGATCCAAATGAAGCGGATGAAGAGTATAGCTTGACCTTTGAGTTGGAAACGAGCCGTGATGAGATTCTAGAGCAGTTGTTGCCACAGTATGCTGAAAGTATGATTTACGGGGCTATTATCGATGCCAAGACAGCTGAAAATGCCGCTGGTATGACAGCTATGCAAACAGCGACCGATAATGCCAAAAAGGTCATTAATGATTTGACAATCCAGTATAACCGTGCTAGACAGGCGGCGATTACACAAGAAATTACAGAAATCGTAGCGGGGGCTAGTGCCTTAGAATAAGGCTTTGCCTCCCTCGTATCAAAATGAACTTAGGACCTAGTTGAGCTAGGAACCGACAGTATCTTATATAGAATAGGAGAAGGAGATGAGTTCAGGTAAAATTGCTCAGGTTATCGGACCCGTTGTAGACGTCTTGTTTGCAGCAGGGGAAACACTTCCTGAGATTAATAATGCACTTGTCGTCTACAAAAATGACGAAAGAAAAACAAAAATCGTCCTTGAAGTAGCCTTGGAGTTGGGTGATGGTATGGTCCGTACGATCGCCATGGAATCAACAGATGGTTTGACTCGTGGAATGGAAGTTTTGGACACAGGCCGTCCAATCTCTGTACCAGTAGGTAAAGAAACTTTGGGACGTGTCTTCAACGTTTTGGGAGATACCATTGACTTGGATGCTCCTTTCGCTGAAGACGCTGAGCGTCAGCCAATTCATAAAAAAGCTCCAACTTTTGATGAATTGTCTACTTCATCAGAAATTCTTGAAACTGGGATTAAGGTTATCGACCTTCTTGCCCCATACCTTAAAGGGGGGAAAGTCGGACTCTTCGGTGGTGCCGGAGTTGGTAAAACTGTCTTGATCCAAGAATTGATTCACAACATTGCCCAAGAACACGGTGGTATTTCAGTATTTACTGGTGTTGGGGAACGTACTCGTGAGGGGAACGACCTTTACTGGGAAATGAAAGAATCAGGCGTTATCGAGAAAACAGCCATGGTATTTGGTCAGATGAATGAGCCACCAGGAGCCCGTATGCGTGTTGCCCTTACTGGTTTGACAATTGCCGAATACTTCCGTGATGTAGAAGGCCAAGATGTGCTTCTCTTTATCGACAATATCTTCCGTTTCACTCAAGCTGGTTCAGAAGTATCTGCCCTTTTGGGTCGGATGCCTTCAGCCGTTGGGTACCAACCAACACTTGCTACGGAAATGGGTCAATTGCAAGAACGTATCACATCAACTAAGAAGGGTTCTGTAACCTCTATTCAGGCCATCTATGTGCCTGCGGATGACTATACTGACCCTGCACCAGCAACAGCTTTCGCTCACTTGGATTCAACTACAAACTTGGAACGTAAGTTGGTACAGTTGGGTATCTATCCAGCCGTTGATCCGTTGGCTTCAAGCTCTCGAGCTCTTTCTCCTGAGATTGTTGGTGAGGAGCACTATGCAGTTGCTGCGGAAGTCAAACGTGTCCTTCAACGTTACCATGAATTGCAAGATATCATTGCCATACTTGGTATGGATGAGCTTTCTGATGAAGAAAAGACCTTGGTTGCGCGTGCTCGTCGTATCCAGTTCTTCTTGTCACAAAACTTCAATGTTGCGGAGCAATTTACTGGCCAACCTGGTTCTTATGTACCAGTAGCAGAAACAGTTCGTGGTTTCAAGGAAATCCTTGATGGTAAACATGACCACTTGCCAGAAGATGCCTTCCGTGGAGTTGGTTCAATTGAAGACGTCATTGCTAAGGCAGAGAAAATGGGATTTTAAGAGGTGATCTATGGCTCAGTTAACTGTCCAGATCGTGACACCAGATGGCCTCGTCTATGATCACCATGCCAGCTTTGTATCGGTACGAACTCTGGATGGTGAGATGGGGATCTTGCCACGACATGAAAATATGATTGCGGTTTTAGCGGTTGATGAAGTAAAGGTAAAACGAATCGATGATGATACTCATGTGAACTGGATTGCAGTGAACGGAGGGATTATCGAGATTGCCAATGACATCATTACCATCGTAGCAGACTCAGCAGAACGCGCTCGTGATATCGATATCAGTCGTGCAGAACGTGCGAAACTTCGCGCTGAACGTGAAATCGAAGAAGCTCAAGACAAGCACTTAATTGACCAAGAACGACGCGCTAAGATTGCTCTTCAACGTGCCATTAACCGTATCAATGTCGGAAATAAATTATAATCAAAAAATGAACTTGAAACTCAAGTTCATTTTTTTTTAATGTGGGAAGTTGATGCAAACTGCTTCAGGAACATGGAAGTCGTTAGAAAGCTCCGCAAGACGGCCAGTTTCAGGATTGCGCTTAAAGACGGTTGCATTATCAGAATCTTGGTGAACAGCAATGAGAAACTCTTGATCAGGAGTTAGGTCGAAATCACGTGGATTTTGTCCATGTGTTGGTACGATCTCTAATAATTCCAGACTGCCATCAGCGAGGATTGTATAGACGGCAATGGAATCATGACCTCGATTGGATGCATAAAGGTATTTACCATCTTTTGAAAGACGAATGGCTGCAGTAGCATTGAAATCCTCGTATCCATCTGGTAAGGTTGAAATGACTTGCATGCGTTCAAATTCACCAACCCCATCGTAAATCAAGACTTCAATGGTACTATTAAGTTCGCAAATGAGATAGGCAATCTTATAGTGATGGTGGAAAACGATGTGGCGAGCACCTGCCCCAGGCTGGCTGTGATAGGTAGAGAGTTTACTTAGTTTTCCTTCTGGGCTAACATCATAGGTCGTCACCTCGTCAGTACCTAGATCACATGTGACGAGATACTGATCAGGTGTTAGATCCGTAAAGTGTACATGTGGAGAAGTTTGGTTTTCATGAGGACCTTGTCCGCTATGCTGATCCAGATCCGTTTGGATGAGGCTACCATCCGTTTGACGCTTATAAACCAGAACTTGACCTTTATGATAATTGGCTCCGTAAACGAGACTACGCTTTTCATCCACTGCAATATAACAATGGGGAGCGCCTTCTTCAACCACATGATTTAACAAAGTACCATCTGTCTTGTAGGCAGCGATTCCACCCAAGTCATTCTGGCTTCCTACGGTGTATAAATGTTGTTGTTGGTCAAAGGCAAGGTAAGTCGGACTTGGTTCAGCGGCAAAGAGTTCAAGATTTGCAAGCTGGCCTGTTTCTGTATCAAAATCTGCCTTGTAAATCCCTTTAGATAAGCGACGAGTATAAGTTCCAAAATAAACAGTTTCTTTCATGTCCATACCTCTTAATAATGATAAGTTCATTATACCACAAAATGACAGTCTGGAAGTGTTCATTTAATCTATGTAAGCACTTTAATAAGAGTTATTTTAAATTAAAAATGGTATAATGAGAGAATGACAGAAAGGATGTATTTATGGAACATAAAGAGAAACATTTTAGCCTATCTTGGTTTTTTAAGTGGTTTTTAGATAATAAAGCCATCACTGTATTTTTAGTAACCTTGTTACTGGGGCTAAACATTTTTATTCTAAGTAAGATTAGTTTTATCTTTTTACCTGTTTTGGATTTTTTAGGGGTTGTCATGTTGCCAGTTATTTTATCTGGTTTACTTTATTATCTCCTCAATCCGATTGTTGACTGGATGGAGAAACACAAGATCAATCGCGTTCTTGCTATCAGTATAGTTTTTGTCATTATTGGACTTTTTATCATTTGGGGTCTGGCAGTCGCTATTCCAAATCTGCAACGCCAAGTCTTAAATTTTGCGAAGAATGTGCCGACTTATCTTAAGGATGCTGATATGGTTATCAATGACCTTGTAACCAAACGCTTGCCAGATGATTTTAGACCTCAGTTGGAGCAGGTTCTTGCAAATGTTTCTACAGAAGCAACGATATGGGCCAGCAAAATTTCTTCTCAAGCCGTCAACTGGGTCAGCGCCTTTATCAGTAGTGTTTCTCAGGTGATTGTAGCGGTCATTATCGTACCCTTTATGCTCTTCTATCTCTTGCGCGATGGAAAAGGCTTGCGAGATTATTTGACTAAGTTTATTCCAACGAAGTTAAAAGAACCTGCGGGTGAGGTCCTATCGGATGTCAATAAACAGTTGTCAAACTATGTTAGAGGACAGGTTACAGTTGCTATTATTGTAGCCATCATGTTTATTATTTTCTTTAAGATTATTGGCCTCAGATATGCTGTGACTCTTGGTATTACCGCTGGTATTCTCAATCTAGTACCTTACCTGGGTAGTTTTCTAGCGATGTTGCCTGCTTTGGTTTTGGGCTTGATTGCAGGACCAGTCATGCTTTTAAAAGTCGTCATTGTCTTTATTGTTGAACAAACGATTGAAGGTCGCTTCGTTTCTCCACTTATTTTAGGTAGTCAACTGAACATCCATCCGATCAATGTTCTCTTTGTTCTCCTAACTTCAGGTTCTATGTTTGGTATTTGGGGAGTCTTGCTGGGAATCCCAGTCTATGCCTCTGCCAAGGTCGTTATCTCAGCTATCTTTAACTGGTATAAAAAAGTCAGCGGTCTGTATGAAGAAGAAGGGGAGGAAATCAAGAGTGAACAATAGTCAACGCATGCTCCAGGCTTTGGATGAACAGGATTTAAGCAAAGCGGATCAGTATTTTCACAAAGCCCTCGAAACAGATTCAAGTGAGGTTCTCTATGAACTAGCAAGCTATCTTAAGGGAATTGGCTTTTATCCGCAAGCCAAGGAAATCTATCTAAACATCGTGTCAGAATTTCCAGAAGTGAATCTGAACTTAGCTAGCATTGCTAGCGAGGATGGCAATGTTGAGGAAGCTTTTGCTTACCTTGAGGAAATCACACCTGAAAGTGACTGGTATGTATCGGCCTTGGCCTTGAAGGCAGACCTCTATCAGTTGGAAGGATTGACAGATGTAGCGCGTGAAAAGTTACTGGAAGCCCTAAACTACTCAGACGATGCCTTATTAGTTTTTGGTTTGGCTGAGTTGGATAGCGAGTTAGGGAATTATCAGGAAGCCATTCAGGGCTATGCTCAATTAGACAATCGCTCCATCTATGAACAAACGGGTGTCTCAACCTATCAGCGAATCGGCTATGCTTATGCTCAGTTAGGCAAGTTTGAAGCAGCAACTGAATTCTTAGAAAAAGCCTTAGAATTAGAATACGACGACCAAACTGCTTTTGAACTGGCTAGTCTTTACTTTGACCAAGAAGAGTATCAAAAATCTGTTCTTTACTTTAAGCAGATTGATACCATTTCACCAGATTTTGAAGGATATGAGTATGGTTATAGTCAAGCTTTGCACAAGGAACATCAGATAGAAGAAGCTCTCCGTATCGCTAAACAAGGTTTGGAGAAAAATCCATTTGAGACTCGTCTCTTGCTAGCAGCCTCACAGTTTTCGTATGAATTGCATGATTCTGGTGCTGCAGAGCAGTTTCTCCTTACTGCCAAAGAAGATGCAGAGGATACAGAAGAAATTTTCCTTCGTCTCGCAACCATTTATATGGAACAAGAGCGGTATGAGGATATCATCGCTCTCCAAAGTCAAGAACCTGAAAACCTCCTGACCAAGTGGATGATTGCACGCTCTTACCAGAAAATCGAGGATTTAGATAAGGCCTATGAGCTCTATCAAGAACTATCGTCTGACCTCAAGGACAATCCAGAGTTTCTGGAGCAATATAGCTATCTCTTGCGTGAATTGGGATATTTTGAAGAAGCCAAAGTGCAAGCCGAAGCCTGTTTAAAACTAGTCCCAGATGATGTTCAGATGCAAGAACTCTTAGAAACACTTTAAAAGTTATCTCTCAAAAAACGTATCTGTCAATTTGTCAGATACGTTTTTTGAAAGAAATAGAATTTTTTTACAATAACCCTTGCTAAATTGTTTATTTATGCTATAATAGGAACAATAATTTTTAGGAGGTGCAGTATGTCTTATTTGTTTGAGATATTACCGAGTTTATTGAGCGGTGCAAGCATGACTTTACAGGTTTTTGCACTGGTCTTGATTTTTTCTATTCCCTTGGGCGTTTTGATTGCTTTTGCCTTGCAAGTCCATTGGAAACTCCTCCATTATCTGATCAACATTTATATCTGGATCATGCGAGGAACACCCTTGCTCTTGCAATTGATCTTTATCTATTATGTACTCCCAAATATTGGAATTCGTTTGGATCGCCTTCCTGCGGCCATTATTGCTTTTGTTTTGAATTATGCGGCTTACTTTGCTGAAATCTTCCGTGGGGGGATTGATACCATTCCTAAGGGGCAATATGAGGCGGCTAAGGTCTTGAAGTTTAGCCCTTTTGCCACAGTGCGCTATATTATCTTACCACAGGTGACCAAGATTGTTCTTCCTAGTGTATTTAATGAAGTTATGAGTTTGGTCAAGGATACTTCTTTGGTCTATGCCCTAGGGATTTCAGATTTGATTTTGGCTAGTCGTACAGCAGCCAACCGTGATGCTAGTCTGGTTCCTATGTTCTTGGCAGGAGCAATTTACTTGATTTTGATTGGTATTGTGACTATCCTTGCCAAAAAAGTTGAGAAGAAGTACAGTTACTATAGATAGGAGGTTGCCATGTTAGAATTACGAAACATCAACAAGGCCTTTGGTGGCAAACAGATCTTAACTAATTTCAGCCTATCAATTCCTGAAAAGCAAATCCTGGCAATCGTAGGTCCATCAGGAGGTGGAAAAACAACCTTATTACGTATGTTAGCTGGACTGGAAACTATCGATTCTGGAGAAATCTACTATAACGGTGAATCTCTAGCTTTAGACGAACTAGAAAAGCGCAACCTACTAGGATTTGTCTTCCAAGATTTTCAACTTTTCCCTCATTTATCAGTTCTGGACAATTTGACCCTATCGCCTGTGAAAACTATGGGAATGAAGCAGGAAGAGGCTGAGAAGAAGGCGCGTGGACTCTTGGAACAGTTAGGACTAGCAGGGCACGCAGATGCTTATCCCTTCTCACTATCAGGTGGGCAAAAGCAGCGGGTGGCTTTGGCGCGTGCTATGATGATCGACCCAGAAATCATTGGTTACGATGAACCAACTTCTGCCTTGGATCCAGAATTACGCTTGGAAGTGGAAAAACTGATCTTGCAAAATAGGGAACTTGGGATGACGCAAATTGTGGTTACCCACGATTTACAATTCGCTGAAAATATTGCAGATGTATTATTAAAAGTAGAGCCTAAATAGGAGGAAAAGTGATGAAAAAATTGATGCTTGTATTAGTCAGCCTAATGACTGCTTTGTTCTTAGTAGCTTGTGGGAAAAATTCTAGTGAAACTAGTGGAGATAATTGGTCTAAGTACGAGTCTAACAAGTCTATTACTATCGGATTTGATAGTACTTTTGTTCCAATGGGATTTGCTCAGAAAGATGGTTCCTATGCCGGATTTGATATTGATTTAGCTACAGCTGTTTTTGAAAAATACGGAATTACGGTAAATTGGCAACCGATTGATTGGGATTTGAAAGAAGCTGAATTGACAAAAGGAACGATTGATCTGATTTGGAATGGTTATTCCGCTACAGACGAACGTCGTGAAAAGGTAGCATTCAGTAACTCATATATGAAGAATGAGCAGGTATTGGTTACTAAGAAATCGTCAGGTATCACAACTGCAAAAGATATGACTGGAAAGATTTTGGGAGCTCAAGCTGGTTCATCTGGTTATGCGGACTTTGAAGGAAAGCCAGCGATTTTGAAGGATATTGTCGCTAATAATGAAGCGAATCAATACCAAACCTTTAATGAAGCCTTGATTGATTTGAAAAACGATCGAATTGACGGCCTATTGATTGATCGTGTCTATGCAAACTATTATTTAGAAGCAGAAGGCGTTTTAAACGATTATAATGTCTTTACAGTTGGACTAGAAACAGAAGCTTTTGCAGTTGGAGCACGTAAGGAAGATACTACTCTGGTTAATAAGATAAATGAAGGATTTTCTAGTCTTTACAAGGATGGTAAGTTCCAAGAAATTAGTCAAAAATGGTTTGGGGAAGATGTAGCCACCAAAGAAGTACAAGAAGGACAGTGAGATAAAATAGTGGATGAGACTGCGTTTTGATTAGCAAAACGTAGTCTTTTTATCAATTGGGAAAGCGCATGATAGCCATTTAATATAGCGGATTAAATCTGGAATAGTATACTGTGACTTCTAAAACATTGCTAGAAATTGATTTGACTTTCCCAATCAATTTGTTCAGATTTTATTTCATTTCACTATATTCTGGAAAGATTTTCTAAATTTTTTCCTCAAATTGAGTCTCTTTTCTTATCAAAAAAACCTCTGGCAAAAACCAGAGGATAAGGGGTTATTTCATTGTTGGGAAGAGTAGAACGTCACGGATAGTAGTTGTATCTGTGAGGAGCATGCAGAGGCGGTCAATACCGATTCCCAAACCACCTGTTGGTGGCATACCGTATTCAAGGGCCTCGATGTAATCGTAGTCGATGCCCGTTGCTTCATCGTCCCCAAGTTCTTTAGCTTTTGCTTGGGCTTCAAAACGGCTAAGCTGGTCGATTGGGTCGTTCAACTCAGTAAAGGCGTTACCGTATTCCTTGGTCATAATGAAGAGCTCAAAACGGTCAGTAAAGCGGTCGTCTTCAGGATTCTTCTTAGCGAGTGGAGACACAGCTACTGGATGTCCATAGACAAAGGTTGGTTGAATCAAGGTTTCTTCAACGAACTCTTCAAAGAAGGCATTGATGATGTGACCGACTTCAGTGTAGTGTTTCTCAACTAGAACTTTCTTCTCAGCAGCGATAGCTTTAGCTTCCTCGAAGGTCATGTCTTGCCAGAAATCTACACCAGTAATTTCCTTGATAGCATCCACCATGTGAACACGTTTAAATGGTTCATTGATCTTGATTTCAGTACCTTGATAGTTAACTGGACCATCACCCTTAACTGCCTTAGCAGCGTGTTGGATAATACCTTCCGTCAAGTCCATGATATCTTGGAAATCTGCATAAGCTTGGTAAACCTCGATTGAAGTGAATTCAGGGTTATGAGTAGCATCCATTCCTTCGTTACGGAAGATACGGCCAATTTCATAGACACGTTCCATACCACCAACGATAAGGCGTTTCAAGTGAAGCTCAGTCGCGATACGAAGCACCATGTCAATGTTTTGGGCATTGTGGTGAGTGATAAATGGACGAGCAGCAGCACCACCGGCTTCATTATGAAGAACAGGTGTTTCTACTTCAAGGAAACCCTTTTGATCTAGATAACGACGGATTTCAGAGATGATTTTTGAACGAGTGACAAAGCGCTCAAAGCTTTCACGGTTAGAAATCAAGTCAAGGTAACGTTTGCGATAAATTGTTTCAACGTCAGTCAAACCGTGGAATTTCTCTGGAAGTGGGCGAAGTGCTTTAGACAAGTGTGTGATGTGAGTTGCCTTGATAGAAAGTTCTCCCATATCTGTACGCATGACTTCACCTTCGACACCAAGGAAGTCACCAAGGTCAGCCTTTTTGAAGATTTCGTAGTTTTCTTCACCGACTTCGTCTTTACGAACGTAGATTTGGATTTGACCTTCACGGTCTTGGAGATGGGCGAAGCCGACTTTCCCTTTACCACGTTTAGTTACTAAACGTCCAGCAATTGTAGCAGTCTCGTTTAATTCGTGTAGTTGTTCTTTATCAAGTTCTGCAAATTTGTCTTTAAGTTCTTGAGAGTTAGCAGTACGTTCAAAACGTTTTCCGAAGGGATCGATTCCTTGTTCACGGAGCGCAGCCATTTTTTCACGGCGAACGATCTGCTGGTCATTTAGTTCTTCCATATGTTCTGTAGACATGGGTTCCTCCTAATTTTACTCAAAATTTGATACGATGAGTCATTTTTTGCGATACTCTCATTTTATCATAAATAGCCGAGAAATTCACGGATATTCTTTGAAAACTAAAAAGAACTTGACCATTAAGATCAAGTTCCATTATTTTTCTTGATAGGAAGTGTCATTCCATCTTTCCAGAGTGAAGGTTTCAAAATCATTAGTCTCTAAAACTGTCAGACTAGCATTGGCCAAGCCTCCATCTTTGCGAAGATGAGCCTCTTTATAGCCTAGAAGAGTACGTAGGCTAGCAGTGAGATTTGCACCGTGACCAACGATTAGAATGTTTTCAGCCGGACTTCCTTTCAGAGATTTGATAAATTGAATGGTACGCTGAGTCGTAGAGTAGAGGGATTCCGCTTCAAACATCTTCGTATCAAACTGAGCGAGATTAGAGCGAAAGGCCTTTATTTGTTGTGGGTAAATGGCATTGAGCGTTGCGATTTTCAAACCTTCAAGTTTGCCAAGTTGCCATTCGCGTAGTTCTGGAATACTTTCTAAAGGACAGGGGGGTTGGAGTTGACTTTGGATAATCTCAGCAGATTTGACTGCTCGAGGTAAATCACTTGAATAAATCTTATCAAAAGGTATTTCCTTGAGATACTGGCCAAGTTGCTTTAGGATATCAATAGACTCTGGAAGAAGGGGAGAGTCGCCGCTAGCACCTTGAAAACGTCCTTCAAGATTCCAGA
>CAUVUZ010000015.1:0-26720 GCA_963555095.1 uncultured Streptococcus sp.
AACTGTTGGTGCTGGTTCCTCACCCGCTGTCCCTAGTGGGCCTGTATATTCTGGCTTCTCGACTGTCGGAGCTGCCTCTTCACCCGCTGTGCCTAATGGACCTGTATATTCTGGCACTTCATGAACTGCGGCCTCTTCACCATTCACACCGCCTGTAAATTCTGGTTTTTCAACTGTTGGTGCTGGTTCCTCACCCGCTGTCCCTAGTGGGCCTGTATATTCTGGCACTTCATGAACAGCAGCTTCACTTCCGTTCATTCCATTCGAAAGCTTAGTGCCCGCTACAGAGACTGGTAAATTATGCATACTTTCAATAGCACCTTCTGCCAGACCTGTAACTTTTTGACCCATATCCTCTGAATCCACCGTAAATAGGAGGGTTTTTGTGTCATACTGGGTCATGAAGCGTGCTGTTTTACCGTTTGCCAATTGAAGGGTTGGTGCCTTGTTGACCAATACTTCCGAATCAAACTCCATAGCAAGAATGCCTGGCCATTTTTCAATCGCGTATTTCACTTTTGCTTCTTTAGGAGAAATCCAATCCTTGGTCAAGAAATCCCAGTTGAATTTTTTATAGGATAAAGTATAATCGTTTTGATTGCCATCCGCATGCTCATAAAGCAAACCATATTCGCCATTTCCGAGTTCTTGGAGTGAGTTGTAAGCAAACTTACCACTTTGTATAGGATTGTGTTTCAGCCATGTCAACTCACCATTCTCCTCAACACGAGCCAGGTGAACCAAACCATTGTTGCGTCCAGGACCACCAGCATTGCTGAGTAGAATGTATTCCTTTCCTTCATGCATGGTGTGAATAGCGGACATTTGAACATAAACGTCTTTTACTTGAGGATAACGTTTGATTTCCTTATCCCACGTTGCTCCCCCATCATGACTGGTCGCAACCTGAAGATCGCCAGTCAACCCACGCATAAAGAGCTTGAGATCCCCATTATTCAACTGAACAACAGTTGACTCCGTATTTTGGGCGCCTGGATTATTCATGGTTGAAGAGTGAATGGTTTGGTTGCCTACTGGACGGTTATCATTAACTGCTTCCCCTGCTTGCCATGTTTCTCCATGATCATCTGAATAAATTACACGAGATGATTGAGAACCACTTAGGTAGGAAACGTTGTTTGTTGTATAAACTGGAATCACCAGTCTTCCCTTATGAGGTCCTGTACGCAAGGCAATCCCCGTACCAGGTCCAGTTCCTAGGAAGTGCATCCAATCTTTCCGAATCCCATGTGTAATATCTTTTGGTGCAGACCAAGTCTTCCCATCGTCATCACTGTAGGACATCCATAGGTAGTTGGTATTGGAAACTCTAAAAATATTCTTCTCGCTATACTCAAAATAAATATTCCCGATTAGCTCATTCCCTTTATACAAATCCCCCTTATCGCTGTAGGCTGGTTTTTTAGGGTCAACGACAACACGATAATCTGTCTTTCTGTTTTGAGGGTCGAAAACCTCTCCGTTTTCTCGAATCGTATAGCGACCTGATTCTCCTTGCTTATATAAAACTTGATAAACTTTATCTCCCACTTGTTCATAAGCTTTCGGAGCTTGCCCCGGCAATGAAAATACTGCCTTACTCTCAAGGAACATGTCATAAATTGCAAAAATTCTCTTTGTTTCAGGGTCTTGCACCAAGGCCATATCAATATTGACTGGAGATGGCCAATCTGCATGTTTAGCGTGCTCATTGTCACGAGGATTTGAGATTACGATTCGGTCTCCCCATGTTTTTCCATTATCTGAGCTGCGACGAACAACCATCCCAATATCTCCCCAGTCAGAATGGTGCAAACGTCTTTCATCCGTTCCAGCAATCAGCGTTCCTTTATCTGTCTTGAGAAGAGCTGGGATACGATAACTCTTGATACCATCTTTATTTGGTTGATTGTTCCTACCACCTTCAAAGACGTCTTCTTTCTCAGTGACTTTTGCTCCCTCAGGAAGTTTCTGTTCCAATTCACCTCTTTCAAATAATTGACTCCGTGTTTGAACTTCATCTGGGCTTAAAGCACGATCGTAAACGGTTAGGTTTCGAACTTGTAGGTTTGATGCCCAAACTGTTTTATTGCCCCGTTTGGTTGCTCCAAGTTGAGCTTGATTAACATCTGGCATATCTTTGATGAAATTACCAGATTTGAGACTTGTTCGAGATAAGACACCATTCACATAGAGACGAACTCGACCATGAGGTAACTCCGCTGTTGGTTGTTCGACAGTAAAGGTCACGGAATTCCATTGTCCTGGGCGAACTTTCAAAGGAGCATCTGTATACTTATCATAGAACTGCTCTCCGTTAGCGCCACGCCCTTCAATAAGAGCTGTATTATCAAGGACCGACATAGTAAAGTACTCATTTTCCTTGGTGTCACTGGATACAGAGAAGAGATTGTAAAAGCGTGGAGCTGATGCATCTGGTTTGAACTCCATGTGAACTGTAGCATTTTTTAGTTGCTTTAGTTTATCTAGTTCACTTGATAAATCAACTCTCTGACCATTTGCCGCATTGGTTTCAACATCTTCTTTTTCAAGGACAGGATTGGCATTTTTTAAATCTCTTGAGTAATAGTCACGAGGAATAGCCCCCTGATCCTCTGATTCCTCTTCCTTATTCGCTTCTTCTGCAGGGGTTTCCGTAGAGGATGGGGTTTCTGACTCTGCACTCTCATTTTTTTTCAAATGTTCTTGGTCCACCTCAACGCCGTTGTCTTGAGCTGCTGCCAATTTACCAGCCAAATCCTTATCCAAATGAGCAAGATCTCCCGAGGACACTTCTTTTGGCAATTCTGATAAACCTTGACCAGGTTCGACAGTTTCTGTATTGGCTCCTGCTGCATTGGCTTGCTCTTGAGCTAAGACTGGATTTGCTCCAAATACAACTGTACCAATTAGTACAGAAGCTGTTCCAACTGCAAATTTTCTAATGCCATATCGTCGTTTTCGATCAAAATCCCTATACTTCATATTTTTACCTTTCATATTCTCCGTAAATAAAGCGCTTTCTTTTTTCTTGAAATTTTTAGTTCCTCCAATTAAACAAGTAAAAAGAAAGTAACCGACTGAATGAGACCTCCCATTCTTCAAACGTCCACTGCTCTTACTCTCTGACCAAACAGCGGAAAGTTTCCTCCTTTCGCACAATGTCTTTCCCTTATTATACAATAAACTCTGAACTTTATAGCTAAATGATATAGAATAGATTCTACTTTTAAAACTATTTTAATATTTCAAATTTCCTGAAAGTACTTTTCGATTTTGGAAAACAAAAAGGGAGCTCAAGGCTCTCTTAAACTTATTTTTTTACATAGGAGAAAGGAATCTCACTACCACAGAGCCAGTTGTAGACTTGGTCATTAATAAAGACATTCATGGCTTCGTGGGCATACTCAGGCATGATTCGATAAGCCTTATCACAGGTCAGACGGTTGTAAATTGCAAACTGGGTAATGGGATAGCAAACATCGTCATCCAAGCCCGTAATCATCTTGACCTCACCTTTAATACGATGGGCAAGATTTTTCACATCGATATAGGCAAGAGTCGCCATGATTTCCTCCTCTGTTTCATGGAAGGGATCGTGAAACTTGAAATATCGGAAGAGTTCATCATAGGCTTCACTGGTATTGCCAATCTCAAGCACCCGTCTAAAGTCAGACAAGAAGGGATAGATGGCAACTGTTTTCTGAATCCGAGGATTGAGTGCTGCTGCAACCAAAGCTAAAGCCCCTCCTTGCGAAGCACCATAACTTGAAAGTCGCTTCTCATCCACCTGAGGCAGACTGGCAATAATTTCAACCAACTGATAAATATCCAGATAAACATCCTTATAAAAGAGATGTTCCCGACCTTCCACAGCACCACGGATGATATGTCCCTTCACCGTATTTCCTAGTGGAGAGCGCAAGCCGTCTTGCGAGTAGCCCGACTGGCCCCGCACATCCATGGAAACAACACCGTAACCAGCTACGATGAAGGCCAGCATGTCGGCCCAGTCCCAACCACGTCCCATATAGCCATGGAAATGGAAGATTAGTGGAACTTTCTCCTCACTCTTTGGAAGGACGACCCGTGCATAGACCTTGCCTTCATTCCTTCCCTCAAAAGTGAGCTCAAAGCACTTGACTCGGGGAATGTGGAAATCTCTTTCCTCCAACTGGTAGGCTGGAAGAGATGAAACTTTTTTGACCTCTTCATCCCAGAAAGCATCAAAATCTTCTGGAACCTCATCCCGTCCTAGATAGGTCTTGATTTCTTCTAACAAAGCTGGATGTTTCATAGCATGCTCCTTTAATTTTGTAATCGCTATCATAACTCTAGCATATCTAGGAAAGCAATGCAAGAAAGAATGCTAAATAGAAAGTGATTTTAGATTCTCTTTCCTCAAACCTATCGTCTGAAAGTAGTTTTAAAAATAAAGAGAGCGTTTCCGCTCTCTGTGTATCAATAGGTGCTAGCTCCTTTCTCTAGTTTGACGGTTTGAAATTTCTTTTGGTAGGTTACTTTAATAGTCATGTGAGAGTCCTCGTTTCTTTTTGATGACTCTAGTATACGACCCAAACCTAAAAGCTAGCTTATAAATTTCTTAGAGAAGGCTTAATCTAGATGTTCTCTCTTTTCTAAGTGGAGAGCAATCATGCGCCATTCTGGATCCTCTTGCCAACCTTCTATTGAACTAATGTAGCTGGCAACCTTTCTGGCTTCTTCTAAAATCGGAAAATCTTCGATAATATCCGCCACTTGAAACTCTGGCAGTCCTGATTGTCTGGTTCCAAAAATCTCACCAGAACCACGCATTTTTAAATCTTCCTCCGCAAGGACAAATCCATTGGTCGTTTCTGTCATGATGCGCATGCGATCCTTCCCAGAGTCAGTCTTGGGATTAGCCACAAGAACAGCATAGGACTGCTTGTCTCCCCGACCCACACGACCTCTGAGCTGGTGAAGCTGGCTGAGGCCGAAGCGATCGGCATCCATGATAATCATAACGGTCGCATTGGGAACATTGACCCCGACCTCGATAACCGTCGTCGAAACCAAAATATCAGTCTTTCTCTCTTTGAACTCCTGCATGATCTGGTCTTTTTCGTCACTCTTCATCTTACCGTGTAAAAGAGCTACTTCAGCCTTGCCGGCAAAATGAGCTGTCAACTCCTCAGATAAGGCAATGGCATTTTTCAGATCCAGAGCTTCTGATTCTTCAATCAAAGGAGAGATGACGTAGGCTTGAGAACCTTTTTGAATTTCTCCCTCTAACCAAGTCAAAACCTGAGGCAGCTGTTCATGCTTAATCCAGCGAGTCACAATAGGCTTCCGCCCTGCTGGCATCTGGTCAATAATGGAAACATCCATATCTCCAAAGGCTGTGATAGCAAGCGTCCGTGGAATAGGTGTCGCCGTCATCATGAGAACGTCAGGATTGTCCCCTTTTTCCCGTAAAATACGCCTTTGCCCCACACCAAAACGGTGCTGCTCATCGATGATAATCAAACCAAGACGAGCATAATCCACTCCATCTTGTATCAGAGCGTGGGTTCCGATAATAAAGTCGGCCTCACCCTTGGCAATGGTCTCTAAAACTTCTCTTTTTTCTACAGCTTTTAAGGAACCTGTCAAGAGAGCCAGTTTCAAGTCTGGAAAAAGGTTCTGTAAACTCTCAAAATGCTGCTCTGCTAGGATTTCTGTTGGCACCATGAGAGCAGCCTGGTAGCCAGCCGTCACCGCTGCAAACATGGCCAAGCCAGCGACGACTGTTTTTCCGCTTCCCACATCCCCTTGCAGGAGACGATTCATGTGGTGGTCCGACTTCATGTCGGCCAATATTTCCCGCAAACTCTTTTCCTGAGCTTGAGTCAGGGCGAAAGGAAGACTTTCTTTAACGGCTGTCACTTTTTCCTGGGACCAATTCAGAACCAGACCACTTCCCTGAACTCTATTTTCAGACTTGAGCGTCTGTAACTGCATCTGAAAATAAAAGAGTTCCTCAAACTTAATACGGCGAAGGGCCTGCTTGTATTCTGCCAAATCCTTAGGAAAATGCATGGCACGAACGGCCTGACAACGGGACATGAGTTTGTATTTGTCCAGTAAAGACTGGGGAAGATTTTCCTCAATCAAGAGCTCCAACCCCTGATCAAAGGCTGTCTTAATGACCTTGACCAGACTGGCCTGACTGATTCCTTGAGCCAGACGATAGACAGGCTGGAGGTCATCTTCCACCTGAGCCAGGACCTTCATCCCAGTCAGACTGGCCTTGGCACGGTCCCATTTTCCAAAAACAGCAAGGGTTGCTCCCAACTCTATCTTATCAGCTAAGTAGGGTTGGTTAAAAAAATTCACCGCAAAAACGACTTCTCCCTGCTTGAGACTAAAACGCAGGCGATTGCGCTTGAATCCATAATACTGGACACTGGCAGGAGTCACGACTTGACCAGACAGAACCGCCTTCTCCCCATCTTCCAATTCCAATACCTGCTTGGTCTTGAAGTCTTCGTAACGGAAAGGAAAGTAGAGCAAGAGGTCTTGCAAGTTTTCAATTCCTAGTTTGGCGTATTTCTTTGCTGACTTTGGTCCCACACCAGGCAAGACATGCAAGGGTTGATGTAGATTCATGCTCCACTCCTTTCTTTTTTTAATAATATTCTCTCGGAATGCGGTCGCTGAGGAGGCAAACCACCTCATAGTTAATGGTTCCACGGTAGGTCGCTACCTGAGTTGCTGTGATTTCCTTGTCACCGTTTGTGCCGATCAGGGTTACTTTTGTTCCTAGCGGGTAAACCTTAGGCAGACGAATGGTAATTTGGTCCATAGATACTCGTCCGACGATTGGGCAAGCTTGACCATCTACCAAGACAGAGAAATTCTGCATATCACGTGTCCAACCATCCGCATAGCCGATTGGCACCGTCGCAATGACTTGCTCACTATCGGCTTGATAAGTCGCTCCATAGCCCATGCAAGCTCCAGCTGGAACCGTCTTGACATGAACCAGGGCAGACTCCAAGGTCAAGGCTGGAGTCAAGTCATAAGGCAAGTCCAAGATCTCTCCACTTGGATTGAGACCATACATGGCATCTCCCATACGGACTGCATTGAAAATAGTCTCTGCATGCCAGAGGGTCGTTGCCGAGTTGCTGGCATGAACCAGTTCTGGGACTTCCTTGATACTTGCCAAAATAGCTTTAAATCGTTCTAACTGGGCATTAAAATAAGTATCTGATTCCTCATCTGCAGTAGCAAAGTGGGTAAAAATTCCCTCAACGCGAGCACCATGTTGCTTGAGCAAGGCTTGAGCCTGCTCAGCCTCACTGACCTCTCTAAAACCAATCCGTCCCATTCCTGAATCAATCTTGAGGTGGACAGTCAAGCCAGTTAAATCTGCTTCCTTATCTAACAGCGCTTGAATCCACTCCACCCCAGCCACAGTCAAGGTGATGTCGTATTCTTTAGCCAGAGCAATAGCATCTATCTCAGAAACTCCTAAAATGAGGATTTTCTTGCTGAGTCCAGCCTGACGAAGTTCGATGGCTTCATCAATATTGGAAACACAAAATCCATCAACATCGTCCTGAATCGCCATCGCAACGGCAACAGCCCCATGACCATAGGCATTAGCCTTGACCACTGCCCACTTGAGCGTTCCTTCAGGGATATGAGCCCCCATTTGCTGAATATTTTGTCGAATAGCTCCCAGATATATCAGAGCCTTGGTTGGTCTATGTGGACTAGCTTTCATGATTTTCCTCCAAAATGACACTGGCTGTCACAAACTGATCTGTATGGCTGATCGACAGCCAAATCTTTCCTGAAAATGGTGCCTGACTAAAATAGGGAGCCCCGCGTTCATTGTTCAAAATTTCCAAATCCTGAAAGGTCAGTTTGCCAATTCCTGTCCCCATAGCCTTGGAGAAAGCCTCCTTAGCCGACCAACGTCCTGCCAAGTATTCGATTTGTCTGCGCCCTTTTAGACTGGCAAAACGCTCCATTTCTTTAGCGGTCAGCACGCGCTTGGCAAAGCCCTCACGTCGTGTAACTGCGTTTTCTATCGAAGCCAATTCTTCGATGTCAATTCCGTGTCCAACTATCATACTCACAAAAGGAGTTGAGATTCCCCCAACTCCATCCTTTTCACTTATTTTGTTAAGGTAGTATAAATTTCTTCTACCAAGGCTACTGTATTTTCCCAACCTAGACAAGGGTCAGTTATGGAGCAACCAAAAACCTCTGGTTGATTTTGGCGACCGTCTGCTAGGTAAGATTCGATCATAAAGCCTCGAACCGTCTTTTTAATCTTTTCATTCCAGTCACGATTCAGCAAGGATTGACGAACAATGCGAATTTGTTCCATATACTGCTTGCCAGAATTGTCATGATTGGTATCGATGATAATGAAGGGATTTTCAAGTCCCATGGTCTCATAACGATTGATGGCATTTAAGAGGGTTTCATAGTAGAAGTTGGGTTCATTTTTTCCATATTCATTCATGGCACCACGAAGGATAACGTGGGCCAAAGGATTTCCTGAAGTTTCCACTTCTTGGCCATGGTAAAGGAAGGTTTGCTTGTTTTGAGCCGCATAGATGGCATTAAACATGACCCCAAGATTTCCAGATGTTGGATTTTTCATCCCAACCGGAGCATCAATCCCAGAGGCTACAAAGCGGTGTTCCTGGTCTTCCACTGAGCGAGCCCCTACAGCATGGTAGCTGACCAGATCATCAACCAAAACGAGATTTGACGGATAAAGCATCTCATCAGCTGTCGTCAAACCCGTCTCCGTAATCACACGGTAGTGGAGCTGACGAACAGCCTGCAAACCATTGATGAGACTAGGCGCCTCGCTGGTATTTGGTTGATGAATCATGCCTTTATAGCCATCTCCATTAGTACGAGGTTTAGCCGTATAGACACGCATCACGATAAAAATTTTATCCGCAACTTTTTTCTGCAAGTCTGCTAAGCGATGAGCATATTCCAAAACAGCTTCTTCATTGTCTGAAGAGCAAGGTCCCATCACCAAAAGGATTCGGTCGTCCTCACCCGAGATGATGGCTGCCAGCTCTCTATCACGGACTTCTTTTTTTCGCAAGGCTTCAGGTGACAACTGGGTCTCAGCCTTGATTGCTTCAATATCAATTTCTTGACCTTTTTCGATAAATGCCATCTTACTCTCCTAGCGTTTGGTAAATTTCGCGAACAAGTGCTTCTGTGTTGTCCCATCCTAGACACGGATCTGTAATGGACTTACCAAAAACTTCTGGTTCATTTTGACGTCCATCTTCTAGATAAGACTCAATCATGAAACCACGAACATATTTCTTGATCTTCTCATTCCAGTCACGGTTAATCAAGGTTTGACGAACGATACGGATTTGATCCATGTATTGCTTGCCTGAATTGTCATGATTGGTATCGATGATGATAAAGGGATTTTCCAAGCCCATCTTTTCATACTGATCAATGGTATCCATCAAATTGTCATAGTAGTAGTTAGGAATATTTTTCCCGTATTCATTCAAGGCACCGCGAAGAATGGCGTGGGACAATGGATTCCCTGTTGTTTCCACCTCTTTACCGAGGAAAAGGAAACTCTGTTTATTTTGCGCTGCATAAATCCCGTTAAACATGACATTGAGATTTCCAGATGTTGGATTTTTAAATCCTGTTGAAAAGTCTGCTCCACTCGCTACAAAACGGTGCTGTTGATCCTCTACAGAACGAGCTCCAACAGCCATATAAGAAATCAAATCATCCACCAGCGGAAGATTTTCAGGATAAAGCATCTCATCAGCTGTTGTCATACCCGTCTCGGTAATCACACGGTAGTGCAGTTGGCGAACAGCCTTGATCCCATTGATCAAGCTAGGAGCTTCTGTCGCATTTGGTTGATGAATCAAGCCCTTATAGCCATCTCCATTGGTACGAGGTTTAGCCGTATAGACACGCATGACCATAAAAATACGGTCTTTGACCTCTTCTTGCAAGGCAGACAAGCGCTTGGCATACTCGAGGACTGCCTCTTCATTATCAGATGAACATGGTCCAATCACCAAGAGAATACGCTGGTCTTCCCCACGGATGATGGCTTCCAATTCCTGATCACGTCGGTTTTTTCTCGCAAGAGCCGCTCCTTCTAATTTAGACAAGGCGCGAACTTCTTCAATGTTAATTTTAGGACTTTTAGCTGTAAATACCATGATTCATCTCCTTATAAAGCAAACGGACACCAAGTAAAAATGTATTTTCACCAGGTATCCGCCTGTATCTTATCTCATATTATTGTCTCTTACCATGACAGTTCTTGAATTTCTTACCTGATCCACATGGGCATTGGTCGTTTCGTCCGATTTGGCTCAAGTCCACATCTGCTGGAAGATGAGTCTGCTGTGCTGCAATATTACGAGTCGCAGTTGTACTGATATTGTGTTCCGTTTGCGGACGTTCTTGTTCGTGGATTTGTGCTTTCATCATCAAGCGGGTCACATCGAATTCAATTGATCCAATCATGTCGTTAAACATGCGGAAACCTTCTGCTTGATATTCTACAACTGGGTTGTTTTGGGCATATCCACGAAGACCAACAGCATTTCGCAACTGGTCAAGAGCATCAATATGATCTGTCCACTTGTTATCTACAACACGTAGAATCAGAACCTTTTGGAACTCTTTCACTGCATCTTCATCACGAAGTTTAGCAACTTGGCTATCATAAACCTTCAATGCACGTTGATACAGCTCATCTTTGATGGCCTGATCTGACAGATCGGCAAGATCTGAACGGCTGATTGAATCTTCTGGAAGTAAGTTGTACTTAGCAAAGTTCAAGATTGCTTCTAGTTTTTCATCTTCTTTCGAACGAGCATGTGCATCCACGATACGGCCAATGGTACGACGAATCATAGCATGGATTTCTGGTGCCAAGTCACGATCTGCAGTAATGACATCATAACGTTGTGCATAGATGATCTCACGTTGTTCACGCATAACGTCGTCGTATTGAAGGACTTGTTTACGGGTATCATAGTTGTTTCCTTCAACACGTTTTTGAGCTGCTTCAACCTGACGTGTTAACATGCGAGATTCGATGGCTTCATCAGACATGTTGAGACGTTCAAAGATACCTTTCAAACGTTCTGAACCGAAACGTTTCATCAAATCATCTTCAAGAGACAAGTAGAATTGTGACTCACCTGGGTCTCCTTGACGTCCTGAACGTCCACGAAGCTGATTATCGATCCGGCGACTTTCGTGGCGTTCTGTACCAATGACGCAAAGTCCACCCAATTCGCGAACCCCTTCACCAAGCTTAATGTCGGTACCACGACCGGCCATATTGGTAGCGATGGTAACTGCACCACGTTGACCAGCATTCATGATGATTTGCGCTTCTCTGTAGTGGTTTTTCGCATTCAAGACTTCGTGAGGAACACCTGCTTCGACCAATTTCTTAGAAAGAAAATCACTGGTTTCAACGGCAACCGTACCTACCAAGACTGGCTGACCTTTTTGATAACGTGCCTTCACATCTTCAACTACAGCCTTGAATTTTGCATCAAGACTTGCATAGAGAAGGTCTGAGTGGTCGATACGTTGGATTGGACGGTTAGTTGGGATTGGGATAACACGAATGTTGTAGATTTCGCGGAATTCTTCTTCTTCTGTTTTACCAGTACCTGTCATACCTGCCAATTTCTTATACATACGGAAGAGGTTTTGGTAGGTAATAGAAGCTGAAGTCTTCGTCTCATCTTGGATTGGCACACCTTCCTTGGCTTCAATCGCTTGGTGCAAGCCGTCAGAGTAACGACGACCTTCCATGGTACGACCTGTAAATTGGTCGACGATCAGGATTTCCTGCTCTTCGCTAACCACATAGTCGATATCGAGAATCATGATATAGTTGGCACGGAGGGCATTGTCGATAAAGTGAGTAAGAGCTACATTTTCGATGTCGTAGAGATTTTCCAGTTTGAAGTAGTCTTCAGCCTTGTCAATCCCTGAATCGGACAAACCAATAGTCTTAGACTGAATGTCGATGATATAGTCATCTTTGTCCAAAGATTTGACAAAGTGATCCGCCATATGATACAGCTGACTAGTTTCCACAGCATTGGCTCCTGAAACGATCAAAGGAGTACGAGCTTCATCAATCAAGATCGAGTCAACCTCATCGACCAAAGCATAGTTGAGCGGACGCTGTACCATGTTTTCTGCCCGAACAACCATGTTGTCACGAAGGTAGTCGAAACCAATCTCTGAGTTGGTTGAGTAGGTGATATCGCAAAGATAAGCTTCTTTCTTCTCCATTGGTGACTTAGCAGCCAAGTTAATCCCTACTGACAAACCAAGCCATGAGTACAATTCACCCATCTCAGTCGCATCACGTTCCGTTAGATACTCGTTGACCGTTACTACGTGAACCCCTTCACCTGCAAGGGCATTGAGGTATACAGGCATCGTCGCTGTCAAGGTTTTCCCTTCACCTGTACGCATTTCTGGCACATCTCCATGGTGGAGGACAATCCCACCCATGACTTGAACTTTATATGGGAAAAGTCCAAGAACACGCTTGGCAGCTTCACGTACTACCGCAAAAGCCTCATAGAGCAATGAATCCAGCGATTCACCCTTATTGTAACGTTCCTTAAATTCATCTGTTTTTGCTTTTAGCTGGTCATCCGTCAAGGCTGCCATCTGATCTTCATATTTGAGAACCTTGTCTGCCATCTTTTCCAGACGACGAAGTTCTCCTTTATCATTTTCGATAATCGTTTTTAAAATATTAGCCATTATTTTCCTTACTTTAGATTCTGAATATTTTAGAATGTTCTTTTAATTCTAGCACATTTGCTCTTAATTTTCAAGAAAGAATCCGCGTTTCAACAGGGAAAAGAGGCTGACTTCTAGATCAGCCTCTTAGCTTTTTATGGACTACATTTCACACAAAAATTTAATTGCCAAGCAGAGCTGGCAAAATTCCAAAAATCAGGAAAAGATTGATCCAGAAGGCCATACAAAAGAGGACTCCAAAGAGGAAGAGACTCATCTTTTTAGTCAGTACTGAGAAAAAGATTGCCAATACACCAAAGACGACAAAGAGTTTTTTCATGATGAAGAAATAAATCGAAACTCCTCCTATTTGCAAATCCCATGGAAGACAAAAGACCAGCAGCCATAACAAGCAAATCGTAAGAATGTAGGTTTTATAGTATTGATGAATGAACTGCTTTATTTTGAACATTGGAACCTCCCCTAAACTTTAGCTATTGATGGATGTCCTCGTTTTGTTCTCTTGTTTCAGCTTGAACATTCTCTTCAGGCAGACATAGACTTTCCAGTCATTCACGAGAGACAAAAAGACTAAAAGAATCCATATCCCCCAAATTGTTAAATCAGCAGGATTTTTCAAGACAATATTAAAAATTAAGAATGAAAAAATTGTAAAAGCGATACTGAACAAAGCCCACAAGGGAAGATAAATCCAGTAAAAGTAATAGAAGAACGCGAAATGTTTACTATCTTTGTCCGCCTTCTCAATCCAATGAAAAAAATAAAAGTAGGGTGATAATAGCAATAATATAAAAAATTTCTCCATCACACACCTCTTTTTAATAACGTTTTCTTTGATTTCATTCTATCAAAAAGATCTGGAAATGTCTTCCCAGATCTTGCTTGTTTATTTGGCTCTATAATATTTGTAGTGGGTCAATCCCCTATAGATATGATGGAGTCTATTTTGTTGTAGAAAAAAGTCCCATAAGATCTATAATGAAAAGCGACCAAACCATCATTAGAAAGAATCATATGGAACCATTACATTTTATCACAAAACTGCTCGATATCAAAGACTCTAATATCCAATTTATGGATATCATCAATAGGGATACTCACAAAGAAATCATCGCTAAACTGGACTACGACGCCCCATCTTGTCCTGATTGCGGAAGTCAAATGAAGAAATATGACTTCCAAAAACCGTCTAAGATCCCTTACCTTGAAACGACTGGTATGCCTACTAGAATCCTCCTTAAAAAGCGTCGTTTCAAGTGCTATCATTGCGCGAAAATGGCGGTGGCTGAGACTTCCCTCGTCAAGAAAAAGCACCAAATCCCTCGTATTATCAACCAAAAAATTGCTCAAGATTTTGAAAAGCTCGATATCATCACTGTTCTTGAAGGCAGGACACAAGCTGTCATCCGAAATCACTTTCTTCGCTACGATAGAACCATTCGCTGTCAGGTGAAAATCATTACAATGGATATGTTTAGTCCTTACTATGACTTGGCTAGACAACTTCGCTTTCGAATTTCTAGGCTCAGGCTGAGACAGTCTCCCAGACTGTTTCATTCCCGAATACCAAAATTGTATTCGATCACTTTCATAGCCGTGCTATGAACCGCCTTCGCATCCAAATCATGAATCAATTTGATAGAAAATCGCACCAATATAAGGCGCTGAAACGCTATTGGCAGCTCATTTAACAGGATAACCGTAAACTCAGCGTTTTCGTATGCACTTAACGAATAGAGAAATTCTAGACAAGCTTTTGAGCTATTCCGAAGACTTAAAACACCACTATAATCTCTATCAGCTCTTGCTTTTTCACTTTCAGAATAAGGAACCGAAGAAATTTTTCGGACTCATTGAGGACAACCTAAAGCTGGTTCATCCTCTTTTTCAGACTGTCTTTAAAACCTTCCTCAAGGATAAAGAAAAGATCGTCAACACTCTCCAATTACCCTATTCCAACGCCAAATTGGAAGCAACGAATAACCTTATTAAACTCATTAAACGAAATGCCTTTGGTTTTCGAAACTTTGAAAACTTCAAAAAAAGGATTTTTATCGCTCTGAACATCAAAAAAGAAAGGACGAAATTCGTCCTTTCTCGATCTTAGCTGACTTCAACCCACTACAGTTGACAAAGAGCCAGAAAACTTCTCTTTTAAAATTGTATTATTTCTGATTTGTTCTGCAATTTGCATTTATATCCAACTAGATCTTCAAGAATCGACGCATCGAAATTCCTGAACCAATTGCCCCAATGAAAATACCAATCACAAACAATAGGACTGTCATCACAGGGATAAACACATCTGGTGTAATCATTGACAAGTTTTGCCCCACCAAAGATTTATTGACAGATTGATAAACCATATTATAAACAAAGAATACAAGGACTGAAGGAATAGCTGCTCCAAATAAACCGATAAAGGCACCTTCAAGTAAGAATGGTCCTCTAATGTAGCCATTTTTAGCTCCTACTAGACGCATGATTTGAATTTCACGGCTCCGAGAAATAATGGTAATACGAATGGTATTGGAAATGAGGAAGACTGCAATAAAAATCAAGAGCCCCGCAATAACCAATCCCCAAACACGGATAAAGGAAGCCAGTTCGAAAAGTCGTTGAGTGTTGGCACCACCGTCTTGAACCTCAGATACCCCTTCAATTTTCTTGGCCTCTTCTGCTACTTTAGGAACATCACTCGGAGAATTGGTATCAACGATATAGGCATCATAGAGAGGATTGGCATCCCCTTCAAAGACCTTCCAGTCATCCCCCATCGTTTCAGTCAATTTTTGATACTGCTCTTCCTTGCTTGAAAAAGTGACATTCTTAACACCTTGCATGGCTTTTAAGGCATCATAAACCTTGTGATAGTCATTATTGGTAACTGTCTGACCTTCTTTTTCAATCGTTTCACTATTATCTGCTACATCCTTACGAATGTAAACCATGACACGAACGTTGTTTTCAATATCGGTAGCCAGTTTCGCTGTATTAAAAATTACAGATGCAAACAGGGCAACGAGTGTCAAGGTAATCATAACCGAACTCACTGCTGCCACTGTCATCCAGCCATTTCGTTTTAAACTTTTGAGTGATTCAAATAAATGGCGAAAAAATCTACTAATCATCGTATCCATATTCTCCTTTAGCTTCGTCACGAACGACACGGCCATTTTCAATGGCAATGACACGGTGGCGCAAGGTATTTACAATCTGGCTATTGTGAGTCGCCATCAAGACAGTAGTACCTTGGAGATTGATGCGTTCCAACAGATTCATAATTTCCCATGAATTATCTGGGTCCAAGTTTCCTGTCGGCTCATCGGCAATCAATACCTTAGGATTGTTCACAATCGCACGAGCAATCGCAATCCGTTGCTGCTCTCCACCTGAGAGTTCGTTAGGGAAAGAGCGAACCTTGTGTTTCAAACCGACCAAGTCCAAGACTTCCATAACACGTTTTTTGATGTTGCGACGGTTCTCTCCGATAACTTCCATTGCGTAAGCAATATTCTCATAAACAGTTTTCTTAGGTAAGAGTTTGTAATCTTGAAAGACTACCCCAACACTGCGACGGAGTAGAGGGATATCTTTCTTCTTGATTTTAACCAAATTAAAGCCTGCAACTGTTAGGCTCCCTTTTTCAATCTTTACTTCTCGATATAAAGCTCGAATAAAGGTTGACTTCCCTGCTCCAGAAGGCCCAACGATATAGGCAAATTCTCCTGGTTCAATACTAAGAGAGACTCCACGAAGAGCAGTCGTTCCGTTATCGTATTTTTTGACAACATCTCGCATTTCAATGATTGACATGTGAGTTCCTTTCTATTTCTTAGCTGATTCGCCACTTGAGATAAGCGTCGATGAAACCATCAAGGTCTCCATCCATGACCTTATCTACCTGAGCAACTTCAAAGCTCGTACGGTGATCTTTTACCATGGTATAAGGTGTGAAGACATAAGAACGAATCTGACTTCCCCAAGTGATTTCTTTTTTCTCACCTTTGAGGGAATCGACTTCCGCAGCTTTCTTTTCTTGCTCCATCTGATAGAGCTTGGCTTGCAACATCTTCATAGCACGATCTCTATTTCCATACTGGGTACGATCGACTGTCGATTGAACGACTGTCCCCGTAGGAATGTGTGTCAAACGCACACCTGTTGAAACTTTATTGACGTTTTGTCCACCAGCACCACCTGAACGGAAGGTATCCATTTTGATATCATCTTCACGGATTTCCACTTCGATGGTATCGTCCAACTCAGGCATAACCTCAACGGATGTAAATGAAGTATGGCGGCGTTTGGCAGAGTCAAATGGAGAAATACGGACCAGACGGTGAACACCCATTTCTGACTTGAGAAGACCGTAGGCATTTGGACCTTCAAAGGACAAGGTCACAGACTTGATGCCCGCTTCATCACCAGCTTGGTAATCCAAGACTTCAACTTTAAAGCCTTTTGCATTTCCATAACGAGTGTACATACGGAGCAACATATCACCCCAGTCCTGAGCCTCAGTACCACCAGATCCTGGATGGATCTCCAAGATGGCATTATTGTGGTCATAAGGTTCTGACAAGAGAAGCGTCATCTCGTAGCTGGTCATCATCTTATCCAGTTCTGTCAACTGTTCGACCAGTTCATCATGGACTGACTCGTCTTCTGCTAAAAAGTCCAATAAAATTTCAACTTCATCCTGCAACTCTTCCATTTTACGGAAGGTGTTGTAGGTGTTTTTTAATTCATTTAATTCTTGCGACGTTTTTTGGGCCGCGATATTATCGTTCCAAAAATCAGGTTCTGTCATCTTGTTTTCCAAGATGGCAATCTCTTCCTCTAGTCCTTCGAGGTCAAAGAGACCCCCTGAAAGAAGCTAATTTTTCACGATTTGCGTCAATTTTTTGACGAATTTCTGAAATGTCCATAAATACTCCTTTATTCACATCGTTTCATTATACCACATTCTCTCATTTCTTTCCATATTTTGCTTGTTATTTCAAATTGTATACAAAAAAGAGGGCTTTCACCCTCCATTTTATAACTTTTTAGCAGAGGTTCGAGCAATCTCCTCTACTTGGATACCTTGCGCTTCAAATTTCTCCTTCAGGAAGGTTAAATCAATCATCCCATCAATTTGAACTTCAATCACGACCTTACCATCCTTACGAGGAATATTGACTGTGTGTGAAATATTCAGATTTTCTTCTACAATCAAGGTCACAATCTTGCCCAAAACTCCGACTTCATTTTCCGTAATAAACCGAACACGAATTCCTTCCTCGCCGTAGCCAGCGATTTCTAGAAAGGCTTGAAAAACATCACGATCTGTAATCACACCATAAACCTGTTGATTGTCCACAACTGGAAGAATACCGATCTTATTCTTTAACATGAGATAGGTCGCATCTTCTAGACTTGCATAACCTGACACTGTGATGACATCCCGAATCATGACGTCTTTGACTTTGGTCTTATTGAGAAGATAATTCATCTCATAGATGGAGAGACTGGTTGCTTTAGACGGACTGGCTTCAGCAATAGTTCCTTCTGTTACAAGACCAACCAATTGGTCATTTTCGATAACAGGTAAACGGTGCAAGCCTTGCTCGCGCATCAAATCTGCTGCATGTGCTACAGTCGTATCTGGACTGATATAAACTACCTTGCGGGTCATAAAATCTTTAACTGCCATGAGACTTCTCCTTCTTTATTGCTACTATAATTATACACTTTCTTACAAAAACTATCAAACGCTTTCATCTCTTTTTCAAGATTTTGTAACATTCAATCACAAAAAAAGAGAGAAATAGCCTTCTCTCTTAAACTTAAATCGTAACGGAATCTCTATCCTTAATCATATAGCGTTTTAAAGGAGTTAAGCTAGCTAGCCAGTACAATAGACCACCAAAGATCGCAGTAAAGCCACTACCAGTTGTGAGTAGGAACATAGGACTCTGGATATGCTTTGTTATAGGGTTGTAAACAAATAGTACTGCAACTAACAAGGAAATGATTACACAAGATAATCCTACCAGATTAAAGCCATTTGTAAACTCATAGGCGTCATGTCCTTCAAGGAAATAGGCTGAACGCAAATCGAGTTTTCGTTTTCTTAAGATAAAGTAGTCAACAACAATCATTCCGATAATGGGGCCTTGGATATAGGCCGCCAGCGAGATGAAGGAACCGAAGTATTCATCCACTCCTCCCCAAATCGTAAGTAGGCTCACATAAACCATGGCAATCCAAACCATTAGTTTATAACTTACTTTGGGCATCCCGCTTTTTACAATCATACAGTTCACGTACGATCCTGTACCCTGAGTTCCAATATTAGCAAAAGCTACCAGTAGTAAACTTAAAAGCGCAAAGGCTGGTGTGCTTAGAGTTGAAAGCATGGTCGTTGGGTCACTTTCATAGACACCTGTTTTGACAAACATGGCTAGAGCCATCACCCCACCTGTCGCTGCAAAGAATGGCGCAACAACCCCGTATGACAAGGCTGTAGCCCAATAGCCACTACGTTCTGATTTTGCCAAACGTGGCAAGACAAAGGCTTGTGTAGACCAAGAAAAGGCTACAGCCACATTTCCTTCCCCTGACATCATAAAACGTTCAATCGGTGTCAAATTTTCTTGAATGGCAGGTTGGACATTCATAATATCCTTAATCGGAACCGCAACAAAACAGATTCCAACAATGATTAGCCCAACAAATAACAAGGCAACCACTAGAAAGCGATTAGTGCCTTTAATCACCTCTGGACCGCCAAGAGCAATCAGCGTTCCAAGAAGAACACAGAGAGTGCCTAGAATCGGTGCCCATACTCCCTTATCTAAACCAAGTCCAAAATTATTTCCCAAATGAATCATGGAGCTAGCAAAAAGATTGGCGGTAACAGCGTACCAACCAAAATTCGCCAGACTAATCACAGTTGATAGAACAGCTACCCCTTTTCTACCTAGAACAGCTCTCAACCAAATCCACAAATCAATTCCATATTTAACTGCAAACAGAATTGGGAGACATTCAATAAAGACCCAGATAATGTTGAAACTAAAAATATTAATCAACATTTGATTAAAGGTCAAATATTGAGCTACATAAGCTCCTTGGGTATAACACCAAGTTGCGATGGCAAAACCACTTGTCGATAAGAAGAGATCCCAGAAAGAATACTGACGATCCTTGTTGGTCATGGGAACGATTCCCGTTATCGTCTCCTGTTGAATGAAGTCATTCATTTTGGACATTTTATTGAATACCTCCTGTCATGGCTAGGATAATCAGAATATGATTGACTAGAATCATATCAATTACTTATGTAAAATTAACTTTCAAAAAAGAGGAAGCAAATAGATATAGATTAAGACTTTTATTTATCCTTAAATCGTAACGGAATCTCGATCCTTGATCATATAGCGTTTTAATGGAGTTAAGCTAGCTAACCAGTACAATAAACCTCCAAAAATAGCAGTAAAGCCACTACCCGTTGTGATTAAAAAGATTGGGCTTTGAATCTGTGCTGTTACAGGGTTATAAACAAATAGTACCGCTACCAATAAGGAAATAAACACGCAAGACAATCCTACCAGATTAAAGCCATTTGTAAACTCATAGGCGTCATGTCCTTCAAGGAAATAGGCTGAGCGCAAATCAAGTTTTCGTTTTCTTAAGATAAAGTAGTCAACAACGATCATACCAATAATTGGCCCCTGAATATAGGCGGCTAGTGAGATGAAGGAACCGAAGTACTCTTCCACTCCTCCCCAGATTGTAAGTAGGCTCACGTATACCATAGCAATCCAAACCATTAGTTTATAGCTTACTTTTGGCATCCCGCTTTTAACAATCATACAATTCACATACGATCCTGTCCCCTGAGTTCCAATATTGGCAAAGGCTACTAGTAGTAGACTTAAGAGGGCAAAGGCTGGGGTGCTTAGAGTTGACAGCATGGTTGTTGGATCACTTTCATAAACACCTGTTTTGACAAACATGGCTAGAGCCATGACTCCACCTGTCGCAACGAAGAATGGAGCCACAACTCCGTATGATAAGGCTGTAGCCCAATAACCACTACGTTCTGATTTTGCTAAACGTGGTAAAACCAATGCCTGTGTAGACCAAGAAAAGGCAAAGGCTACATTTCCTTCTCCAGAAAGCATGAAGCGTTCTAATGGAGTTAAATCTCCTTGGGTAGCTGGTTGAATGTTCATAATGTCAGTGATAGGCACAGCTACAAAACAGATTCCAACGATAATGAGACCGACAATCAACAAGGCGATAACCAAGAATCGATTGGTCCATTTAATCACTTCTGGACCCCCTAGAGCAATAAGAGTTCCAAGAAGAACACATAGTGTACCAAGAATAGGTGCCCATACTCCCTTGTCCAAACCAAGACCGAAATTATTTGCCAAATGAATCATGGAGCTAGCAAAAAGATTGGCCGCAACGGCATACCAGCCAAAGTTAGCTAAGCTAATAATAGTTGATAGCAAGGCTACGCCTTTTTTTCCGAGGACAGCTCTCAACCAAATCCATAAATCAATTCCATATTTAACCGCAAACAAGATTGGGAGACATTCAATAAAGACCCAAATAATGTTAAAGCTAAAAATATTAATCAACATCTGATTAAAAGTCAAATATTGAGCCACATAAGCCCCTTGGGTATAACACCAAGTAGCAATGGCAAAACCACTTGTTGACAGAAAGAGATCCCAGAAAGAATACTGACGATCCTTATTGGTCATGGGAACAATTCCCGTTATCGTCTCCTGTTGAATAAAGTCATTCATCTTAGACATTTTATTGAATACCTCCTGTCATGGCTAGGATAATCAGAATAAGGTTAATTAGAACTAAGCCAATGACTATAATAAAATCACTTTTTAGAAATGGCTGGGCAAACACATAGTTTGGTGATTCCATTTCTTCTAGCCTTCTTTTCGTTTCATTTGCTATTAATTCTTCAATTTCAGATGTCGGTTTCATCTCAATTCTCCTCTAAGTATAAATCTAATGCAAGTTTTCCATACTGCTTGGTATAACGATACCAGATATAAAGAAATTCACCTACTGGTTTTCCAACGCTTTCTTGGAACAGAGCCCACAAAAACCAATAATATGAAGTCACTGATACATAGGCAAAATAGTGACGTTTAGTTTTCTTATCTGGAACTTCTTGTAAATAGATCTCAAGTACCTTTTCAGCTTCTTCCACTGTATAATTTGAACACCCGATAAAGGTTCCTAAATCTCCTGCTGGATCTCCCATACCAGAATATTCCCAATCAATCAGGCTCATTTCGCCAGCTTCATTCAACAAGAAATTCGGGCTATAAGAATCTCCGTGGCAGAGAACCTTTTTCGCTTGATCTTCTTGTAGAAACTTCTCAAGAACTGAGACATTCTTATCCAACTCTTCAAGCCCATCAAATTCAAAACGATTGCTAGCCTTTAATTTTTGTCTAAAATCATCAATTCCCTCAAATTGGTCAAAGGAATGTCCCGTTTTTTCTCCAGATTGGTGCAAGCGTCTCAAGAGCTCCATTGCTTTTGCTACATCATCCCAATTATCATAATCTAGTTGCTTGGCATTAGGGATAAATTCTGAAATTTTCCAACCCTCATCTTTATTCATGGAAACAAAAGTACGGTCAATCTTTAATTTTGCAGCAATTTCCATGGAAGCCGCTTCACTAGCACGATCGATATAATTCTCCGTTCCCCTACCCGGATGACGGTAAACATATTTCTTTCCTAGGCAGTCAAATGAAAACGAAGTGTTGGTCAGACCATCTTTTAGAGGTTTGATATTGACAATATCTGAAGCCACACATCCTAATGTCTTACAGATATTATCAATGATTTCCGAATTAGTATTCACCAAATAGTGTTGATCAAACTGACGCAACTCATCTAGTGAATCAAACTCCTTAACAATATCTGCTGAATAATGCCGAGCTTCCAAAGGAAGCTCCTTGACGTGACGACTATAATAATCTTCCCAGAGCTGTTCGCGATATGGTTCGTGCTTAAATTCAGTTTCTAAAATGTCTACGAATTTTTCACTAAATGCACGATCAAAATAAACGTGCCCCACCATAGCCCAAGTATTCGTCCCACCGATTTGAATATCGATAATCGTGTGATTGGAGTCTTCCTTAGAGCAGTATTCGTCTGTGTCTCCTTCTGCAAATATTGTAGAATAGTAACCTCTGTAAATGTATCGCTCAAACGGATTTTCTACAAAATAATTATCCGAAGAGCAGATATAAGTGTTAGAAAGTTGATCTCTGACTAGCATGAGAGAAGAACAGTTGTTGTACTTGTAGTAATCATTATTTACAACGATTTTAACACCAAATTTTTCTGCTAGATAGAACATTTTTTCCTGCAGATAGCCTACAATAACTGTAATATCCTCTATCCCAGCTTCTTGTAATTGCTTGATTTCTCTCTCAATCAAACGCTCACCTTTAACTTGGAGAAGCCCTTTAGGTAGCTCATAAGACAAAGGAGCAAAGCGGCTACTCATACCTGCAGCCATGATAATGGCATTCTTCACCTGATACGGAGCTAAAGCCTCCTCACCTAAGTCAGTTAAGTGATTTTCTTCACTGATCCACTTCTCTTCTTTACATTCCTTGAGAAGATTATTTACCGTCCCCAAAGCGATATCTAGCTGTTCAGCCAATTGTCTCTGCGTAAAGTTTTCGTCTTTGTGAGTCAACAAAAAACGTAAAAGTTTAAATTGTTTTTCTGATAGCATATCTTCAGCCTCTTTGTTCAATATTTTTGTTTATTTAATTATATGATGAACACGTGCTTTTGTCAAGTTAGATTCTATATTAAGAAAACGGATGCTCAAATCAGGCCCATCAAAATAGGGACCAAACGAAAAAAGAGCCCCAAATTTGGAGCTCTTCAAATTCATCTACAAAATAATCCACTGAATTAGATAATTGCTTACCCAATCTCCATCTGCAACCTAAACTAGTCTCCCAGACTAGAGGAGAATTGCTTGGGCAATTCTTATCCGCCGACTAAAAAGGGCCCCCGGACTATAGGGGAATTGCTTCCGCAACTCTCATCCACCGACTAAAACAATCCACTGGATTGTTTTAGCCACCTAGGTATGCTTTTCTGACTTCATCTGATGCTGCGAGTTCTTTTCCTGTTCCTGATAGGACAATCTTTCCTGTTTCAAGTACATAGCCACGGTCAGAAATAGCAAGGGCCTTGTTAGCGTTCTGTTCAATTAGGAGAACCGTTGTTCCTTGCTTCTGAATATCTTGAATGATATCAAAAATTTCTTGGATAAAGATAGGAGCAAGTCCCATTGATGGCTCGTCCAAGAGAAGAAGCTTAGGCGTAGACATGAGAGCGCGTCCCATAGCCAGCATCTGCTGTTCACCACCTGAAAGGGTCGCCGCATCTTGGTTTTTGCGTTCTTCAAGACGTGGGAAGCGTGAGAAAACTTTTTTCAAGTTAGCTTGATTTTCTTCACGATTCTTCTTTAAAAAGGCTCCCATTTCCAAGTTTTCCATAACAGTCAAGCCTGGAAAAACATGGCGTCCCTCAGGGACTTGTGAAAGGCCACCTGCCACGATTTTTTGCGCTGGCATCTTTTGAATTTCTTTTCCTAAAAACTGAATTTTACCAGCACTTGGACGAACCAAACCTGAAAGGGTGCGAAGAATGGTTGTTTTACCAGCGCCATTGGCACCAATCAAGGAAACAACTTCACCTTCATTAACCTCGAAACTTACATCACGAACTGCTTGGATCATACCGTAATGTACAGATAGGTTTTCAACTTTTAACATAGACATTAGGCTTCACCTCCTAGATAAGCTTCGATAACACGTTTGTTGTTCTTGATCTCATCCGGAGTCCCATGAGCAATCAACCGACCATATTCAAGAACATAGATACGCTCAGTGACTTCCATAACCAAATTCATGTCGTGTTCGATGAGCATGATGGTAATTTTAAATTCATCTTTGATACGACGGATCAATTCTGTCAATTCAGCTGTTTCTTGTGGATTCATCCCAGCTGCAGGCTCATCCAAAAAGAGGATTTTAGGTTCAGTTGCCAGAGCACGAACGATTTCTAATCGACGTTGTTGACCATAGGCCAGATTCTTAGCTAGAGTATCTGCGTCACCATCCAAATCAAAAATCTTCAGCAAGTCCAAAGCTTTATTTTTTAATTCTTCCTCATTCTTATAAAAAGCTGGTAGGCGTAGGAAGCTCGCAAGGACATGTTGTTTATGATGATTGCTAAATGCAATCAAAACATTTTCTAAAACTGTCAGATTCTTGAACAAACGAATATTTTGGAAAGTACGACTGAGTCCAAGTGAAGCAATCTTGTAGGGAGTTTTCCCATTTAGGAGGTGACCATCTAGTGTCACAGTACCTTCGCTTGGTTCATAAACACCGGTCAAGAGATTGAAAAGGGTCGTTTTACCAGCACCGTTTGGTCCAATCAAACCAACCAATTCTCCCTCGTTCAATTCAAGAGTGACATCTCCAACAGCTGTTAGACCGCCAAAATGTTTGGTTAACTGTTTAACTTCAAGTAATGCCATTAGTTTTGTCCCTCCTTCTTAGATTTTTTAAAGAAACGTGATAGACTCAATTCCCATGTCCCAAGAAGTCCACCTGGTCTGAAAATCATGACCAATACAAGAGCCAAAGCGTAGATGATCATACGTACGCTAGCCACATCTTGAAGGAGCATATTTAAAATTCCCAAAACAATCGCTGAAACAATAGTACCAGTAATAGAACCAAGTCCACCAAAGACAACGATAATCAACACATTGATGGAATTAATAAAAGTGTAATCTTTTGGCACAACAGAACCGATAAAACCAGCCTGAAGTGAACCAGCAATACTTGCTGTAATGGCTCCAAAGACAAAAGCGATAATCTTGATCTTTGTAGTGTTTACCCCAACAGACTCTGCAGCTATCTCATCCTCACGAACAGATAGAGTAGAGCGCCCAATTGGACTACGTAAGAAGTTGAGAGTTGCAATAGTTGTGATCACCACAAATAGATAAACCATTTGCCAGTTGGTAAAGTTTGGAATACCCAAGATACCAGCAGCACCGTTGGTCAAACTGCCACCATTAATGATAAAGATACGAATGATTTCTGAAACACCTAGTGTCGCAACAGCCAGGTAGTCACCCTTCAAACGAAGCGTTGGAATCCCAACGAGCAAAGCGACTGCACCAGAAATCAAAGCGCCCAAGACCATCGCTCCAAAGAAAGCACCATAGGTTGGTGATTTTGAACCAATAATCGCTGCTGCATATGCCCCAATCGCCATAAAACCTGCATGACCGAGTGAAAATTGTCCTGAAAAACCAACGATTAAGTTCAAACCTACTGCAAGGATGATATTAATCCCAATTTGTTCTAAAATTTGGACATGGAATAGATTGAGAACACCAGCAGAAACCAGTACACTAATCAATCCATAACCCGCTAACAGAAGGAATAACCAGAGAATATTTACTTTAAGATTTGTCTTCATTGTTTACACCTTCTCTTTCACATTCTTACCAAGGATACCTGCAGGTCGAACAATCAGAATCAAAAGCAAGATCCCATATACGATAGCATCACGGAAATCAGACATACCGAAGGCAGTTGCAAAAGTTTCCAACAAGCCAATCACAAATCCCCCTAGAGCTGCACCAGGAATAATCCCGATACCACCGAGTACGGCCGCAACGAATGATTTTAGACCTGGAGTCACACCCATCAAAGGTTCAAGAGAGTTGTAATAAAGTGCAATGAGGACACCTGCTGCACCAGCAAGAGCTGAACCCAAAGCAAAGGTAAAGCTGATTGTACGATTTACATTAATTCCCATCA
>CAUVUZ010000016.1:0-25678 GCA_963555095.1 uncultured Streptococcus sp.
CATTACTTGAAAGATGATTTTGCTGCAGATTTGAGCCGAAATTTTTCTCCTTTAGATGATAAGGAGCGTTCGTTAGCCTGGAATCTGGAGGGGGCCTGGCTCGACCATACGGGCTATACAGGTACCTTCATCATGTGGAATAGAGAGAAACAGGAAGCCGCTATCTTTTTATCCAATCGAACGTATGAGAAGGATGAGCGTGCCCAGTGGATAATCGATCGAAACCAAGTCATGGATATGATTCGTCAAGAAGAGTAGGGGGAAAATGTCAAAAACCGTAAAAGGAACTCTATTTACAGTAGTTGCAGGGATTGCTTGGGGCTTGTCTGGAACCAGTGGCCAATACCTGATGGCACACGGGATTTCCGCTCTAGTCTTGACCAATCTGCGGCTCATTATTGCAGGATTGGCTCTGGTTTTTTTAACTTATGCGACAGCAAAGGGTAAACTCCTTGCTTTTTTAAAAGACAGAAAAAGCCTTTTCTCTCTCTTGTTATTTGCCTTATTTGGACTTTTCTTAAACCAGTTTGCCTATCTTTCTGCCATTCAGGAAACCAATGCTGGAACGGCGACGGTTCTCCAGTATGTATGTCCTGTTGGGATCTTGATTTATACTTGTATCAAGGACAAGGTAGCACCGACTCTAGCTGAGATTATTTCAATTGGTTTAGCAATTGGAGGAACTTTTCTTATTGCTACGAATGGGGAACTTGAGCAGTTGTCGGTCACACCTGCGGGTCTTTTCTGGGGGCTCTTTTCTGCCTTGACCTACGCCCTTTATATCATTCTTCCTATCACTTTGATTAAGAAATGGGGAAGCATGTTGGTGATTGGTGTGGGCATGGTTATTTCTGGTGTAGGGGCTATTCCCTTTACAGGGGTTTTGCAGGCCAGTATACCGACCAGCTTGGATTTTCTTTTTGCATTTGCTGGCATTATCATCATTGGAACGGTCTTTGCCTACACAGCTTTTCTAAAGGGAGTTAGTTTGATAGGCCCTGTTAAGTCTAGTTTGCTAGCCTCGATTGAACCCATTTCAGCTGTTTTCTTTGCCTTTCTGATTATGAAAGAGCAATTCTATGCGATTGATTTTGTCGGTATGGCTATGATTTTACTTGCGGTAGCCATCATTTCTTTGAAAGATTTGTTGATAGAAAACAAACGGAAGGTTGAATGAGAAACTAGTTACTCGTAAAAAGTGGTTGGTTTGAATATCCTATCGAAATACTGATTACGGATAAGGAATGGGAGTGGAATTTTATAAAATTTTAAGTTTCTTTTCTTACAATAAACCAATCTTTAACTGCTAGAAGGAGGAGATATGAAAATTTTACAAAGTATTCACCCAACTAAGCCCCTGCGCTACTTGAGATGGTTTGACATTTTGATTATCACAGTTCTAATGTTTGGCCTGTTTATCATTCGTTCAACGGAGCTCTTTTTAGCAAGTATGTTTCCGACAGGTTTGTCAACTACAATGGATAGGGCAAGTAATACTGTCGGCGAAGGAGCAGCCTATTCCAGCAACTTCACTCTGCAAGTGATATTTCTGACCTTGGCCTTGCTTTACCTTTTGATTCGGAATTATGATTTCAATCAGCTTCCTATTCGTTGGACCTGGTCCCTTCTCTTTTGGGTTCCATTTATATTTGCCATTGTGGGATTGTTTGGAGACTTGGTGACGACACTAACTGGTGAATACAATTACTTTAATCCAGCCCTTTTTGCCCACATAAATCCCATGGAAGTTATACGGAAGTTCCTAGCGCTTAGTCCGATGGCAATTGCTTATGCCTTGTTAAATGGCTTCTATGAAGAGTTTTTCTTTCTAGGGTTGTTGACCTCAGTGAAAGAAAAGCACAAGTGGCGGGTTTTGTTTTATTCTACCATCATTCGGATTTCTTTTCACACTTATCAAGGATTGGTGTGGGCACTGGTTATTGGTGTAGTTTATGGTTTATTTTATTATTTTCTATACAAGTATAAGGTTAAAAATCTTTTGCCATTTTTTCTCATGCATGCTTTGGCAGACATGTTTGGTTCTAGCCTCATGTATCTCTTGATTGCCTGGGGAAGGTAAGAATCAGAAAAATCCACTCAGTTGAGTGGATTTTGTGTGTATAGATGATTAGTCTTTATTTTCGTGTGGCAAAATCAAGTTTAAGATGATTCCTGTCATGGCTGATAGGGCAGTACCTGAAAGGGTAACTGGTCCTACTTTGAGGATGGCTCCACCAAGCCCAAGAACCAACATAGCACTAGCAATGATGAGGTTACGCATTTGACTGAAATCAACGCGTTCCTTGATCAAGACCTTCAAACCGTTGCTGGCGATAACTCCGTAGAGAAGGATGGACATGCCACCAAGCACAGCATTTGGAATAGTTGAAATCAAGGCAGTAAATTTACCTAGGAAGCTAAGCGCGATTGCGATAAAGGCTGCGTTACGGATAACTGAGACAGAAGCGATACGGGTCATCCCGATAACCCCTGTATTTTCACCGTAAGTCGTATTGGCTGGTCCACCGAGAAAAGCAGATACAGATGTCGCGATACCGTCACCGAGAAGCGTACGGTGAAGTCCTGGTTCTTTCAGGAACTGACGCCCACAGATTTGGCTTAGGACTGTATGGTCACCGATGTGTTCTGAAATGGTCACGATTGCGATTGGCAAGATAGCGATTGTTTCAGGACCAAAGTAGAGGTTGTACTCTTTAAAGGCTCCGCCTGTACTAAATGGTAAGTAGAAACCAGGGATTTCAAACCAGTTAGCTTCTAGGACTGGTGTAAAGTCAACCAAACCAAGTATCATAGCGAAGATATAACCACCGATGATGGCGAAGAGGAAAGGAATAATACGAAGGAAGCCTTTTCCTTTTGTATTGATAAAAGCAGCGATCAAGAACGTAACAACAGCTACAAGTGCATTTTTCCAATTTCCATCTGTTACAAGTCCAGCGTTCGTAACAGCTGAATTTGCCAGTCCAAGACCAATAACAATAATCATGGGTCCGATAATGATTGGTGGTAAGAGTTTATCAATCCATTTTGTACCTGCAAAACGAACACCAGCAGCAACAAGGACGTAGACCAAACCAGTCAAGATCACCCCTGTTTGGGCAGCAGATACATCCCCACCCATTTCTTTCATAGCCAGTGACATAGCTGTGATAAAGGCAAATGAAGAACCTAGATAAACTGGAACTTTAAACCCAGTTGAAATCATGTAGATGAGTGTTCCAACACCTGAAGCAAAAAGGGCAACAGATACAGGCATTCCCAAAATTAAGGGAACGAGGATGGTTGCACCAAACATGGCAAAAACGTGCTGGAAGCTTAGAAGAATACCTTTACCAGCAGAAGGACGTTGATCAACGTCTAGTAACAAGTCAACAGTTGATTCCTGTTTCATAAAAACCTCACTTTTGGGCATCAAAAAAGAGCCCATTATTTTACAGCAATAGGCTCTCAGAGTAAGACTTCTTTAAAATAGATTATTCCATTCTTAAAGAACTTCATATATATCCGCGTCTTCGTCACCTCACAGGATGACATTAAAAACCTTTGCTTAGGATAGTATAGCAGAAAAAATTCGTTTTGTAAACGAATTTTTCCCGAGTCTAGAAATAAAAGAGCGAGGCAGATTTTGTAAATCATTTTTTCCCGAGCCTAGAAATGAGGGGAGGTATGATTTTGTAAATCATTTTTACTCAACTTTTAATAAGGGCGCGCTATTTATAGGATTAAAGTGGGCGTTTGTTGGGCATGCCAGCTTTTCTTGGGTACTTCTTGGGTGTTTCTTTTTGCTTTTCGACGACTGTTATATAGCGTGGATCTCCATTTGGCAGGGCATAGCTGAGGTTGTCTTCGACCTTACTAAAAAGGAGGTTGAGGGCATTCTTGGCTTCTAGCAATTCCTCGGGCGCATTGCTGGCCTTGAGTGCCAATAGTTTTCCACCGACTTTAAGATAGGGAATGGTCAGCTCAGACAAAACCTGCATGCGTGCAACCGCGCGAGCCGTCACCATATCAAACTGGGCACGGAAGTTCTTGTCTTGAGCAAAGTCTTCAGCGCGTCCATGGTAGAAGTGAACACCATCCAAATCCAACTCCTGAGCCAAAAGCTGAAGGAAGTTGATGCGCTTATTGAGCGAATCAATGATGGTCACATCTAGCTGAGGATAGAGGATTTTCATAGGCAGACTAGGAAATCCTGCCCCCGCCCCGATATCAAGAAGTTTGATAGTTTCATTTGAAATCAAGCCTTGCAGAATAGGTGCAATCGAATCATAAAAATGTTTGAGATAAACTTCTTCCTTGTCTGTAATAGCGGTCAAATTAATCTTTTCATTCCACTCGACCAAGAGTTCAAAATAACGTTCAAATTGTTCTTTTTGCTGGTCCGAAAGTGGAAGATTTTGCTCGGCAAGCAGGTTGTAAAATGTTTCTGGTTTCATAGTTATTTCCTTCTTTAGTATCATCTTATTTTACCATATTCATTAAAATTTTGATATACTGGTATTAATCTAAAAGCAGAAAGGAATAAGATTATGATTTGGATTATTCTTGGAGTTTTGGCTCTGATTGTTATTTTTGTGATTGTTAGCTATAACGGTTTGGTTAAAAATCGTATGCAAACCAAGGAGGCTTGGAGCCAGATCGATGTTCAGTTGAAGCGTCGTAATGATCTCCTCCCAAACTTGATTGAAACAGTCAAAGGCTATGCCAAATATGAAGGTTCTACCTTGGAAAAAGTGACAGAACTTCGTAGACAAGTAGCTGCAGCAACTTCACCAGCTGAAGCGATGAAGGCCAGTGATGCCCTTACTCGCCAGATTTCTGGTATCTTTGCAGTAGCAGAGAATTACCCAGACTTGAAAGCTAGCGCTAACTTTATCAAATTGCAAGAAGAGTTGACCAATACAGAAAATAAAATTTCCTACTCACGCCAACTCTACAACAGTGTTGTCAGCAACTACAATGTAAAACTTGAAAGCTTCCCAAGTAACATCATCGCAGGACTATTTGGCTTTAAAGCTGCAGACTTCCTTCAAACACCTGAAGAGGAAAAGGCAGTTCCTAAAGTTGACTTTAGCGGTTTAGGTGACTAAGATGTTGTTTGATCAAATTGCGAGCAATAAACGAAAAACCTGGATTTTATTGCTGGTTTTCTTCCTACTCTTGGCCTTGGTTGGTTATGCGGTCGGCTATCTCTTTATGCGTTCAGGTCTTGGCGGCATGATAATTGCCTTGATTATTGGTTTTATCTACGCTCTGACTATGATCTTTCAATCGACAGAGATTGTCATGTCTATGAATGGGGCGCGTGAGGTTGATGAGCAAACGGCACCAGACCTCTACCATGTAGTGGAAGATATGGCTATGGTCGCTCAGATTCCCATGCCGCGTGTTTTCATCATTGAGGATTCTTCTTTAAATGCTTTTGCAACAGGTTCCAACCCTCAGAATGCAGCAGTCGCAGCCACTTCGGGTCTTCTGGCTATCATGAACCGTGAGGAGCTAGAAGCTGTTATGGGCCATGAAGTCAGTCATATCCGAAACTACGATATCCGCATTTCGACCATTGCTGTCGCCCTTGCTAGTGCTATTACTCTTTTATCTAGTATGGCTGGTCGGATGATGTGGTGGGGTGGCGCAGACCGCAGACGGAATGATAATGATCGTGACGGAAATGGTTTGGAGATTATCATGCTTGTCATCTCTCTCTTAGCCATTGTTCTGGCGCCTCTCGCAGCAACCTTGGTGCAATTAGCCATTTCCCGTCAGAGGGAATTTTTGGCGGATGCATCCAGCGTGGAGCTGACTCGCAATCCTCAAGGGATGATCAATGCACTGCGCAAGTTAGACAATAGCGAGCCCATGCATCACCACGTCGATGATGCCAGCAGCGCTCTTTACATCAATGATCCCAAGAAAGGTGGCGGACTACAAAAACTCTTTTATACCCACCCACCTATCTCAGAACGAATCGAACGCTTGAAACACATGTAAAAAAATCCAGAGGTCGGCTCTGGATTTTTGCTATGTTCAACATTTATAAATCTTGTAAATCAACTGCTTCTAATCCTTTTTCTGTCAAACGATAGATACTCGTACAGACCTCTTTTAAGAAACGTCGGTCATGCGAAACAGTGACCAGACCGCCGGGATAAGAGGCAAAGAGTTTTCTGATTTCGGGTTGAGAAGTTGGAGAAAAGTTTCGTGTGGGTTCATCGAGAAGGAGAAAGTTTGGTCTTCGTAGAACTAAATCCAAAAGAAGCAGTTTACCCTGTTGCCCGCCAGATAAGGAACGGATTTGGTGGTGCATCTCTGGATAACTGAAATTGAGACTGGCTAAGTGGGATTGGATTTTCTGTAGTTCCTCTTTTTGTCCAGAGTGGCTGAGGTAGGCTACAGGAGATAGATCCAATTCCAGTTTTTTGTGGTAATCTTGTGGCATAAAACCAAGCGAAATTTCTCTTTTGTCGCTTAGCAGTTGTTGCAACTTGGCTAACAAAGTCGATTTTCCAACACCATTGGGCCCGATAATACCGATTTTATCTTGACCACAGATAGTTAGTTGAAGTCCTTGAACCAAAACGCGCTCACCAATGGACAAATTTTCCTTTTCCAGTTTAATTAAGACTTTAGAAGCCGCTAATGGTTGGATATCTGAGAAGAAGAGTTGGATTTGTTCCTCTTCAAGTGGCTTTTGTGTCATCGACTGAGCTGCCTTTTCGTAGCGTTTTTCTTGAGAAAGAACATTTTTCATCTTTTTAGCTAATAGGCGACCGGCAACATCATTTTTAGTGTTACGTAAGTCAGTTTCTACATTTTGCTTGACGCGGCGATGCTTTTCCATGGTTTTGTCATAGGCTCTTTGGTCGTTAGCAGCTTGCTGGCTTTGTCTGGCAAAACTAGCCTTTCTCTGCTCACTGTAGCGATCATAGTCTAAATGCTCTACTAGCGTTTCCGCTTCTTTCCGATGCTTGACCAGTCGCAAGTGGACAATAGTATCTGCCGTTTGAGAGAGAAAGTCTTCATCGTGCGAAATAAAAATAACTGTTTGCCTAATCTTTTGAATCTGACCTTTTAGCCAATCAACCGTCTCAAGGTCTAGGTCATTTGAAGGTTCATCTAAAAATAGAATTTCAAAGGGTTTGGCTAACTCATGGATGAGTTGAATTTTCAAAGCTTCGCCCCCTGATAGACTGCCAATTTCTTGGTCGCTAGCAAAACGGTCGCTATCAAAGTGCAATTCCTCCGCCAAACGATAAAGAATGCTGTAGTCTAAATCAGCAGAATCCAAAAAGAAGTAGTCATGGAGAGTCCTACTTTTCAGAAACTCGGGGAGTTTTTGAGGAATGTAGGCCAGTGATTGAAGATCAGACTGTATGTCGCCCTTGATAGTAAAATCAGGCAATGATTCCCTCATTAAAGCTCGTAGCAAGGTTGATTTGCCATTTCCTTCTTCGCCAATAATAGCAACCTTTTCCCCGTCTTGGATAGTCATGCTTAAGTCAGATACAAGGTCTCGTAGATCTTTGTTTTGTGTGATGGTCAGATGATTGATTTTTATCATATTGTTGCCCTTTCTAGAATGTCCATAGTGCATAACAAAAAGCTCTACTTTACCTAGTAGAGCTAGTATTTTATGTCAAAAAACTCTATTCTCCTCACCGAAAATCCCATCAAACTAGGTTAGTCTAACCCTATCCAACCCAAGAGGAGCAGATGGCTAGCTTTCTAGTTTTTTGATTTTCAAAGTGGATAAAGCACCAGATGATCTAGTACAAAAAGAGCACACAAAAAGAGACAAAAACACGATCTACTAAATAAAGTTTCTTTATTTGATAGACTTAGTTGTTCATGTCTCCCTTACCTCCGAGTATTAATACCTCTATCCTATACCTTTTAGGAAATTTTGTCAATAGAAAATCCAAAATTATAAACTCTAAAATCCGAAAACAGGTCCATAGAGATTCAGTACGTGCTTGACATGTTCGTAATGGAACTTGTCATAGTTGCGCCAAGCGGTGCGCGCTTGATCATTCAATTTTAGGTTTCCTAGTCCAATCAGTAGACTGGTACGTTGGTAAAATTTCTCAAGGTCGATTAAGATGCTGTTGTCAAGCTTTTCCGCTTTTTTAAGTTCCTTGAGAGTGCTGTTCAGCAGTTCTTGTAGACGGAAATCATCGGCTGTACCTTGTTTGCAGCTTTGGTAGCTTTTATTTAACTCGGAAAGGAGTTGGTAAGCTTCAGTGATGAGTGCTTTGTCTTCCATATGAGCATCCTCCCTGCTCTGGTGTATTCTTGCCTATAGTATAGCACTAAACAGAAAATATGTCATAATAAATATGTTAAAAACGAGATTTTAATATCAAAGTTTGGGAGGCGGACTTATAGCCTTTTCATGGTATAATCAAGTTAGTACATCTTTATGGAGGAAATATGAAGTTAAATATTCAAGAAATTCGTAAGCAGCCTGAAGGCTTGCATTTTGAACAAGCTTTAGACCTGGCAGCAGACTTGCGTAAACGGAATCAAGAAATTTTAGATGTGAGAGATATACTTGCAGTGGGGAAGGTGCAGTACGAAGACCGTATGTATTTCCTAGATTATCAGTTATCTTATACCATCGTTCTTGCTTCCAGCCGCAGTATGGAGCCAGTTGAGTTGGCTGAGTCTTATCCAGTGACAGAAGTTTTCATGGAAGGCGCAACTAACCAACTGGACCAAGAAGTTTTAGATGATGACTTGGTCTTGCCTATCGAAAATGGGGAAATCGACCTTGCTGAGAGCGTAGCAGATAATATCTTGCTCAATATCCCAATCAAGGTCTTGACGGCAGAAGAAGAGGCGGGCCAAGGTTTTGTGTCTGGAAATGACTGGCAAATCATGACTGAGGAAGAATACCAAGCCCAACAAGCAGTCAAGAAAGAAGAAAACAGTCCATTTGCAGGCTTGCAAGGACTATTTGACGGAGACGAATAATGGTCTTGTCAAAAAAACGAGCACGAAAAGTGCTAGAAGAAATCATAGCTCTCTTCCCAGATGCCAAACCCAGCCTTGATTTTACCAATCATTTTGAACTCTTGGTTGCAGTGATGTTGTCAGCCCAGACGACAGATGCCGCAGTCAATAAGGCCACACCAGGCCTCTTTGCAGCCTTTCCAACGCCTCAAGCCATGTCTGTCGCGACTGAAAGTGAAATTGCCTCACACATTTCCCGTCTAGGACTTTATCGCAATAAAGCTAAATTTCTTAAAAAATGTGCCCAGCAGTTACTAGACGATTTTAATGGTCAAGTGCCTCAGACTCGCGAGGAATTAGAAAGTCTAGCAGGTGTTGGACGCAAAACAGCTAACGTAGTCATGAGTGTGGGCTTTGGAATTCCAGCCTTTGCAGTGGACACTCATGTGGAGCGTATCTGCAAGCATCATGATATTGTTAAAAAATCGGCCACGCCCCTCGAAGTAGAAAAACGTGTCATGGACATTCTGCCACCAGAGAAATGGTTGGCAGCCCACCAGGCTATGATTTATTTTGGACGGGCTATCTGTCACCCAAAGAACCCAGAATGCGATCACTATCCACAATTATATGATTTTAGTTCGTTATAAGATGAAAATTTTATGTTTTTTTCTTGCATTGATCCTTTCTTTGTGATATAGTAATAACAATAAAATATTCCTTTAAACCTGTCCCGTGAGGCAGGCAAGGAGTCGGATCAATAGATAGCAGAAGTCTATACTCTTTACAGTGGAGCTGGCTTGGCTATACATTCTGAAGTCTCCTTGTTAAGGAGACTTTTCTTTTTGGAGGTTTGTCATGAGGACAAAAGAAGTTGTAGACGAATTGACCGTCAAACGAGCGATTACTCGGATTACCTACGAGATTATTGAGCGAAACAAAGATTTGAATAAAATCGTTTTGGCTGGTATTAAAACGCGAGGTGTCTTTATCGCTCGCCGTATCCAAGAACGTTTGGAACAGTTAGAATCTCTTTCAGTTCCAGTGGTAGAACTGGATACCAAGCCTTTCCGTGACGATGTCAAAAGTGGAGAAGATACCTCTGTAATCTCTGTTGATGTGACAGATCGGGAAGTCATCTTGGTGGACGATGTGCTCTATACAGGTCGTACTATTCGTGCAGCTATTGACAACATCGTCAGCCATGGTCGCCCTGCTCGTGTGAGTTTGGCAGTCTTGGTTGATCGTGGCCACAGAGAACTTCCAATCCGTCCGGACTATGTTGGAAAAAACATCCCAACCAGTCGTTCTGAAGAAATTATCGTAGAGATGACAGAACTAGATGGACAAGACAGAGTACTAATCACAGAACAAGCCTAAAACACTAAAAGGAGTAAAAAAATGTCAGAAAATCAACAAGCTTTGCAACATGTCGTTTCTATGGAAGACCTTACTGTAGAACAAGTAATGAAATTGATTAAACGTGGAATCGAATTTAAAAACGGAGCGAGTGCTTCTTATGAGGAACAACACATCGTTTCCAACCTTTTCTTTGAAAGTTCAACTCGTACCCACAAATCCTTTGAGGTAGCAGAACTGAAACTTGGACTTGATCTTTTGGATTTCGATGTGAAGACCAGTTCAGTGAATAAGGGTGAAACACTCTATGACACGATCTTGACGCTGTCTGCACTAGGAGTGGATGCCTGTGTTATTCGTCACCCAGAGGTGGACTACTACAGAGAATTGATTGCTAGCCCGACCATCACAACTTCGATTATCAATGGTGGGGACGGTTCAGGGCAACACCCTAGCCAAAGTTTGCTTGATTTGATGACAATTTATGAAGAATTTGGACATTTTGAAGGTCTTAAGGTGGCTATCGCTGGCGACCTAAACCACTCACGGGTAGCTAAGTCTAATATGCAAATCCTTAAACGCTTGGGAGCAGAGCTTTACTTTGCAGGTCCTGAGGAATGGAGAAGTGAGGAATTTGAACATTACGGTCGCTTTGTATCGATTGATGAGGTGATTGATCAAGTAGATGTTATGATGTTTCTTCGTGTGCAGCATGAACGTCATGAAATTGTGACAGGATTTTCAAAAGAAGACTATCATATTCAGCATGGTTTGACACAAGAACGCTATGACCGCTTGAAAGAAAAAGCAATCCTTATGCACCCAGCTCCAGTCAATCGTGATGTGGAAATCGCTGATCACTTGGTAGAAGCACCGAAATCACGTATTGTTCAGCAAATGACCAACGGTGTCTTTGTCAGAATGGCAATTTTAGAATCTGTGCTGGCCTACAGAAAAGCAAAATAAGGCACAAAGCGTTAAAAGATGTCTGAGAGCATCAACGAGAGGTGAGTAGATGAAAAAACGACTTCTAGTATTAGAAGATGGTACAGTATTTGAAGGCAAGGCCTTCGGAGCAGATATTGATGTAACAGGTGAAATTGTCTTTAATACAGGGATGACCGGCTACCAAGAATCCATAACTGACCAGTCTTACAATGGACAAATCTTAACCTTTACCTACCCTTTGGTGGGAAATTATGGAATTAACCGTGACGACTACGAGTCAATCACTCCTACATGTAAGGGAGTAGTAGTTTTTGAAGAAGCGCGTAGAGCCAGCAACTGGCGCAATCAAATGACCTTGGACGAATTCTTGAAAGCCAAGAAAATTCCTGGTATCTCAGGAATTGATACCCGTGCTCTTACAAAAATTATCCGTAAGCATGGTACCATGCGTGCAACCCTTACGCATGTTGGTGATACCATGGACCATATCATAGACCAGCTCCAAGCGACAGTTCTACCGACAGATAATATCAAGCAAGTCTCTACTAAGACAGCTTATCCTGCTCCTGGAGTTGGATTGAGTGTCGTTCTGGTAGACTTTGGTCTCAAACACTCCATCTTACGCGAACTTTCTAAACGTAATTGTAACGTGACCGTTGTTCCATACACAACAACAGCAGAAGAGATTCTCCATCTCCATCCTGACGGGGTCATGTTGTCAAACGGTCCAGGAAATCCAGAAGATGTTCCCCAGGCACTCGATATGATTCGTGGTGTGCAAGGAAAAATTCCTATCTTTGGTATCTGTATGGGTCACCAACTTTTTGCTATGGCAAATGGTGCCAAGACCTACAAGATGAAGTTTGGCCACCGCGGATTTAACCACGCGGTGCGTGAAATTGCAACAGGCCGAGTAGACTTTACTAGCCAGAACCATGGTTATGCGGTTAGCCGTGAGGATTTGCCAGAGCATTTGATTATTACCCATGAAGAAATCAATGACAAGTCAGTTGAAGGTGTGCGTCACAGATACCAACCAGGTTTCTCTGTGCAATTCCACCCAGATGCAGCTCCAGGACCGCATGATGCAAGCTATCTCTTTGATGAATTTATCGAAATGATGGAGTCGTTTAAATCTGCTAATCGCTGATATAGGAAACTCTGTCAGAGGCTTGTCGAATAAAAAGGCAAGTCCTTTCTTTTAGTTGAGCAATGAGATGATGAAAATTTTTACACTCGATTTATTATTGAAAAATCATCGGAGAATTTATTTAATGTCGCTCTGTGAGGCGACGAATAGAAAGGCAGGTCGTTTCTTTTAGTCGCTATTAGGCGAACTAAAAACTCCCTGCACTAGATTTTTTATCGAAAAATATCGTTTCTCTAAAAAATCGTCGGAGAATTTATTTAATGGCAACCCGAGAGTTGCCGAATAGAAAGGAGAAGATACATTGTTCGCGGAAGTGAACACGCCCTAAGAACTGTGTGAAAAAGATAAACATCGTCTTGACGCTAAAGGCGGCGTCTGCACCGAGTTTCCTATTTTCACTATGTTCTTTACGGGCTTTGTATCATAAACTATGCCTAAACGTACTGATATTCAAAAAATTATGGTGATTGGTTCTGGTCCGATTATTATTGGTCAGGCTGCTGAGTTTGACTACGCGGGGACTCAGGCTTGCTTGTCTTTGAAAGAGGAAGGTTATGAGGTTGTCTTGGTGAACTCAAACCCTGCAACTATCATGACGGATAAGGAGATTGCAGACAAGGTTTACATCGAACCGATTACACTTGAATTTGTGACACGTATTCTCCGTAAGGAACGTCCAGATGCTCTGCTTCCAACTCTTGGTGGGCAAACAGGGCTCAATATGGCCATGGAATTGTCTAAAAATGGTATCTTAGATGAGCTTGGTGTCGAACTTCTGGGTACTAAATTGTCTGCCATTGACCAAGCTGAGGACCGTGACCTCTTTAAACAATTGATGGAAGAGCTTGAGCAACCAATCCCAGAATCTGAAATTGTCAACACAGTGGAAGAAGCTGTTGCCTTTGCGGCATCGATCGGCTACCCTGTTATCGTTCGTCCAGCCTTTACCCTTGGTGGTACTGGTGGTGGTATGTGTGCCAACGAAGAAGAATTGTGCGAAATCGCTGAAAATGGGTTGAAGTTGTCACCTGTTACCCAATGTTTGATTGAGCGCTCCATTGCAGGTTTCAAGGAAATCGAATACGAGGTTATGCGCGACTCAGCTGACAATGCTTTGGTTGTTTGTAACATGGAAAACTTTGATCCCGTTGGGATTCATACAGGGGATTCTATTGTATTTGCTCCAGCACAAACCATGTCAGATTATGAAAACCAAATGCTCCGTGACGCGAGCTTGAGCATCATTCGTGCCCTCAAGATTGAAGGTGGATGTAATGTTCAGCTGGCCCTTGATCCGCATAGCTTCAAGTACTATGTTATCGAAGTAAACCCTCGTGTATCGCGTTCGTCAGCCCTTGCTTCTAAGGCGACGGGTTATCCGATTGCTAAATTAGCTGCTAAGATTGCCGTCGGTTTGACCTTGGATGAGGTCATCAACCCAGTTACAGGTTCAACCTATGCTATGTTTGAACCAGCCCTTGACTACGTCGTTGCTAAGATTCCACGTTTCCCATTTGACAAGTTTGAAAAAGGTGAGCGTCGTCTTGGAACTCAGATGAAAGCGACTGGGGAAGTCATGGCTATCGGTCGTAACATCGAGGAGTCACTTCTCAAGGCATGTCGCTCTCTTGAAATTGGGGTTCACCACAATGAAATGCCTGAACTGGCATCTGTTTCGGATGATGCCTTGATTGAAAAAGTTGTGAAAGCCCAAGATGACCGTCTCTTCTACGTATCAGAAGCCATTCGCCGTGGCTACACACCAGAAGAAATTGCTGAATTGACCAAGATTGATATTTTCTATCTAGATAAACTCTTGCACATCTTTGAAATTGAGCAAGAATTGGGTGCCCATCCACAAGATCTAGAAGTCTTGAAAACAGCTAAACTCAATGGATTTTCAGACCGTAAGATTGCTGAACTCTGGGAAACGACAGCTGATCAAGTTCGTCAACTTCGTTTGGAAAATAAGATTGTCCCAGTATACAAGATGGTCGATACCTGTGCGGCAGAATTTGAATCAGAGACTCCATATTTCTATTCAACCTATGGATGGGAAAATGAGTCTATCAAGTCTGATAAGGAATCTGTCCTAGTCCTAGGTTCAGGTCCAATCCGTATCGGGCAAGGTGTTGAGTTTGACTATGCGACTGTTCACTCGGTTAAGGCTATCCAGGCAGCTGGTTATGAAGCTATCATCATGAACTCAAACCCAGAGACTGTTTCAACAGACTTCTCTGTGTCTGACAAGCTCTACTTTGAGCCATTAACTTTTGAAGATGTCATGAATGTCATTGACCTTGAGCAACCAAAAGGGGTTATCGTTCAGTTCGGTGGTCAAACAGCCATCAACCTTGCAGAGCCCTTGGCAAAAGCAGGTGTGACCATTCTTGGTACACAAGTTGCTGACCTAGACCGTGCCGAAGACCGCGATCTCTTTGAACAAGCACTCAAAGATTTAGATATTCCACAGCCACCAGGACAAACAGCGACTAATGAAGAAGAAGCTGTGCTTGCAGCTCGCAAAATTGGTTTCCCAGTCCTCGTTCGCCCATCTTATGTCTTGGGTGGACGTGCTATGGAAATCGTAGAAAACGAAGAAGACCTTCGTTCTTACATGCGTACCGCTGTTAAGGCCAGTCCAGACCACCCAGTCCTTGTTGACTCATACATCGTTGGTCAGGAGTGTGAAGTCGATGCCATTTCAGATGGAGAAAATGTTCTCATCCCTGGTATTATGGAGCATATCGAACGTGCCGGTGTCCACTCAGGTGACTCAATGGCTGTTTACCCTCCACAAACCTTGTCTCAAAAGGTGCAGGAAACCATCGCAGACTATACGAAACGCCTAGCAATTGGCCTTAACTGTCTTGGTATGATGAACATTCAGTTTGTCATCAAGGATGAGAAAGTCTATGTTATTGAGGTCAATCCACGTGCCAGCCGTACGGTGCCATTCCTTTCTAAGGTAACTAATATTCCTATGGCTCAGGTAGCGACTAAGCTCATTCTTGGTCAAAGCCTTGAAGAACGTGGTTACCAAGATGGACTTTATCCTGAAAGCACTCGCGTTCATATCAAGGCACCAGTCTTCTCCTTTACGAAACTAGCTAAGGTAGACAGCTTGTTAGGTCCTGAAATGAAGTCAACAGGTGAAGTTATGGGTTCTGATACAACTCTTGAAAAAGCTCTCTATAAGGCCTTTGAAGCTTCTTACCTACACTTGCCAACTTTTGGAAATGTAGTCTTTACTATCGCAGATGATGCCAAAGAAGAAGCCTTGGACTTGGCTCGCCGTTTCCAAAATATCGGTTACGGTATCCTCGCTACAGAAGGAACTGCAGCCTTCTTTGCTAGTCATGGACTGCATGCCCAGCCTGTTGGTAAGATTGGCGATGATGAGAAGGATATCCCAAGCTTTGTCCGCAAAGGGAAAATCCAAGCGATCATCAATACTGTCGGAACCAAACGAACTGCTGACGAAGATGGTGAGCAAATCCGCCGTTCGGCCATTGAACACGGTGTACCACTCTTTACAGCCCTAGACACAGCTAATGCCATGCTCAAAGTGCTAGAAAGCCGTAGTTTTGTCACAGAAGCGATCTAGTTGAGAAAGAATTTTCACAGTTTTAAAGCCAGCGTTAGAAAATGCTGGCTTTTGCAATACAGAAATTGCTTATTTTAACTATCATTCCTTCCTTAAGAATCATTCTAAAATGTGATATAATAAGGAAAAATTGGAAATGGGAAACCATTTTCATTATATTTTCAAAAATTCCATTAAGAAAATAGCTTAAGACAGATTAGAAAGTGTAAAATTCCGATGTCTTCTTACAAAAAAGTCTCTCTTTCTGAGATCAATCAATCTATTGAAACTCCGAATAACAATCATTTTTGGCAAAATCTAAAAGCATTTTTAGGACCTGGAGCTCTTGTAGCAGTTGGTTATATGGATCCTGGAAACTGGATTACCAGTGTGGTTGGTGGTGCTTCCTACAAGTATAGTCTCTTATTTGTTATTTTGATTTCATCCATCATTGCTATGCAGTTACAACAGATGGCTGGAAAGCTCGGTATCGTGACTAGGATGGACCTAGCACAGGCAACAGCTAATCATGCTCCCAAGTGGCTTCGCTATAGTTTGTGGGTGATTTTAGAATTAGCTTTAATGGCGACAGATTTGGCTGAAGTTTTAGGTTCAGCAATTGCCTTAAATCTTTTGTTTAAAATACCGATTATGGTCGCTATCCTCCTAACCGTTTTAGATGTATTTCTTTTGTTGTTGATGAGATTTGGCTTCAAAAAAATTGAAGCCATTGTTACGACCCTTATTTTAACCATATTAGCCATCTTTACCTATCTTGTGGCCTTATCCAATCCAAGTATTCAGGGGATTTTTGGTGGTTATTTACCGACTTCAACATTATTTGAAACTCCATTTCCAGGTCATGAAAGTCAATTGACCTTGGCTCTAGGAATTGTAGGAGCGACAGTCATGCCCCATAATCTCTATCTTCATTCTTCCCTATCCCAAACAAGGAAAATCGATCACAAAGATAAGAAGGACGTTCGAAAAGCTGTTCGTTTTATGACCTGGGATTCAAATCTTCAGTTGTCCCTAGCTTTTATTGTCAATTCCTTACTTCTTATTTTAGGGGCCTCCCTCTTTTTTGGTCATGCGTCTGAAATTTCAGCTTTCTCCCAAATGTACAATGCTTTACAGGATTCGACAATAGCAGGAGCAATAGCCAGCTCAACTCTGTCAACTTTATTTGCTCTGGCTCTCTTAGCAAGTGGCCAAAATTCTACTATTACAGGTACCTTAACTGGACAGATCGTTATGGAAGGTTTCTTGCATCTGAAATTGCCTCAGTGGCTTATCCGTATCGGTACACGTATTTTTGCCTTATTACCTGTGATTATTGTCGCCGTTTTGTTTGGGCATCAAGAAAAAACCTTGGATCAGTTATTGGTCTATTCACAGGTCTTTCTTTCGATCGCTCTTCCGTTTTCAATCTTCCCCTTGATTTATCTGACCTCTAAGAAGTCACTGATGGGAGAATTTACCAATGCCAAGTGGAACACAATCCTAGGTTACGCAGTTTCAATCATCTTGACCATTCTGAACATCAAACTTCTTTTTGATATTTTTTAATCTCATTTGAAATCAATCATAGTATCAGCGTGGAGGTTGACAAAGAGAAAGTAGTAGTGATTGATTCATAAAAATAAGTACAAAAAAAGAACAGTTGAAACTGTTCTTTTTATGATTATTTGAGACCGTATTTTTTGTTGAAACGATCCACGCGTCCATCTGCTTGGGTGAACTTTTGACGTCCAGTGTAGAATGGGTGTGAGTCTGATGAAATTTCCACACGGATCAATGGGTAAGTTTCGCCTTCGAACTCAACAGTTTCGTTAGAGCGTTTTGTTGAACCGCTAAGGAATTTGTAACCAGTAGTTGTGTCCATGAAGACAACTGGGCGATATTCTGGGTGGATATCTTTTTTCATTTTGCAATATTTCCTTTCTGCCATGGTCTCTTTGCGAGCCATAGATTGTTACCTTACTAGTCTATCAGATTCTAAAAAATTTAGCAAGTATTTTATTAGTTTTTAAGCAAGTTTTTTAACTTTTGGTAGATGATTTCGTTTTCTTCTAGACTATAGGAATTGGCGCCACTAGCTAATGGATGTCCTCCTCCGTCGTGTTCCTTGGCAATTTCATTGATAGGGGTAATTTTACTGCGCATACGCACACGGAAGTGGCCATCAGCTTGCTCAACAAAGATAGCCCAAGCCTTAACAGTATCGATTCGACCAGGTGCTCCGACAATTGCAGCTGTTTCAGCATCCGTAACCTTATATTCTTTCAGGATTTCTTGAGTAAGCAGAATGCGTGCAGCTCCATTCTCATCAACTTCTAAATGATCATAGACAAAGCCTTGCAGTTTTGCAATCTTGAAGCTCATGGTATCCATTTGACGAGACAATCCAGCAAAGTCAAAATCAACTTCTCGGAGCTGGCCAGCTATTCTAAAGGTACGAGCACTAGTTGACGGGTAGAGAAAACGCCCCGTGTCCCCGACAATTCCTGCATAGAGAAGTCGTGCCGCTTCACTAGACAAAGCCAGCTGATTTTCTTGAGCAAATAATGCAATCATCTCACTGGCACTGCTTGAACTTGTATCCACCCAAGATAGGTCACCATAGATATCATCATTTGGATGGTGATCGATTTTGATGGTGAAATCAGCTTGTTCATAGCGTTTATCATCGATACGAGGACGATTTGCTGTATCACAAATAATAGCAAGAGCTCCTTTGTAGTCACTGTCTTGGACAGTATCCATTTCCGCCATCCAAGTCAAAGTAGGTTCGTTAAAACCGACTGCTTTGATGGTCTTTTCTGGAAAATGGTGTGTGAGAAGAGCTTTCAATCCTACCTGACTTCCTAAGGCATCTGGATCTGGTTTCATATGACGATGAATGATAATGGTATCGTATTCTTTGATTTTCTCTAATATTTTCTGGCAAATTTCCATAAATAACCTCAATTCTTTCTCATTTCATTGTATCACAAGAATTTTTATTTTTAAAATGAAAAAGATATGATATAATGGAGAAAGATAAATTGAGGAGGACGATATGGCATTAGCAAAAATTGTATTTGCCAGTATGACCGGTAATACCGAAGAAATTGCAGATATTGTAGCAGATAAATTGCGTGATTTGGGTTTGGATGTCGATGTTGATGAATGTACGACTGTTGACGCTTCAGACTTCTTGGAGGCGGACATCGCAATCGTTGCGACTTATACTTACGGTGATGGAGAATTGCCAGATGAGATGATGGACTTCTACGAAGACCTAGCAGACCTCAACTTGAATGGCAAAATCTACGGAGTGGTCGGTTCAGGAGATACCTTCTACGACGAATTCTGTAAGGCTGTCGATGACTTTGATCGTGTATTTGTAGCGACAGGAGCAGAAAAAGGTTCAGAGTGTGTTAAAGTGGACCTTTCTGCTGAAGATGAAGACATCGAACGCTTGGAACAATTCGCAGAAGAATTAGCTGCAAAAGTAGGATAAGAATCAAACTGCGCTGACTGGAAGAAGTCAGTGCGTTTTTTTATTAGTTTTTTTGGGATTTTACTAGCCTATTTAGAGGCTTTTTGATACAATAATTCAAATAAAGGAGGAGACTGTATGAATTTAGATATTATTCGGCAAGAAATTGATCAAATCGACGACCAAATTGTCAAGCTCCTAGAAGAACGGATGCACTTAGTTGAAGGGGTTGTTGCTTATAAGAAAGCATCTGGTAAGCCAATCTTAGATTCTAAGAGAGAAGAAGTTATTTTTGAAAAAGTCAAAAATCGAGTGGAAGATAAGCGCTATCAGGAGACCATTGTTGCGACTTTTTCAGACATACTCAAACGTTCGCGTGATTATCAGGATCAAAACATCAAATGAAAAAAGAACAATTTTATCCGCTAGGAATTTTTCTAGCTGCCATGGTGGGAGGCCTTGTCCGCTACTTTGTATCTAGTCAGTTGCCAGTCAGTCCAGACTTTCCTTGGGGGACCCTTCTCGTCAATTATCTGGGAATATTCTGCCTGGTCTATCTGGTGAAAGGCTATCTGGTCTATAAGAGAACTAGTAAAGGCTTGGTTTTGGCGCTGGGTACAGGTTTTTGCGGAGGTTTAACAACCTTTTCTAGTCTAATGCTTGATGCCGTGAAACTGCTTGATACCGGGCGTTATCTTAGTTTAGGCATCTACTTATTTTTGAGCATTGGTGGAGGTCTACTCTTGGCTTATGTTCTAGGGAGGAAGAAATGGTAATCGTTTATCTTGCAATCGCCTGCGGGTTCGGAGCACTAGTGCGCTATTTCTTTTCCCGATATAATCAATCCTCAAAATTGCCCCTAGGAACTCTTGTAGCTAATCTTTTAGGCTGTTTTTTGATTGGATTACTCTACAACCATGTGGAGTCTAAGGAAGTCTATGCTATCCTAGCAACTGGATTTTGTGGAGGTTTGACAACTTTTTCAACCTTGAATGACGAGCTGCAAAGACTATTAAGTGACAAGAAGGTGTTTTATAGCTATTTTCTATTAACTTACATAGGCGGTTTTCTAGCAATTTTTTTAGGAATTCTGCTATAAATTTCTTTACTTTTAGGTGGAAATTTGGTAAACTGTATCTTGTGTGTAATGGACGCACAAAAATACAGTTTATCCGCTGAGGAAGGTTCCTCAAGATTGACAAAGATAGGAGAATAAAATGAATCCATTAATCCAAAGCTTGACTGAAGGTCAACTTCGTACAGATATCCCATCATTCCGTCCTGGTGACACTGTTCGTGTACACGCGAAAGTTGTCGAAGGTAACCGTGAACGTATCCAGATTTTTGAAGGTGTTGTTATTGCACGTAAAGGTGCTGGCATCTCAGAAAACTACACAGTTCGTAAAATCTCTAACGGTGTAGGTGTTGAGCGTATCTTCCCAATCCACACTCCACGTGTTGAAAAGATCGAAGTTGTTCGTTATGGTAAAGTACGTCGTGCGAAATTGTACTACTTGCGTGCACTTCAAGGTAAGGCAGCTCGTATCAAAGAAATCCGTCGTTAATTCGACTAAAAAACTCTGCTCATTCAGCAGGGTTTTTCTCTAGCTCCCTTAGTTCAATGGATATAACAACTCCCTCCTAAGGAGTAGTTGCAGGTTCGATTCCTGCAGGGGGCATTTTGGCAAGTGTAAAGAAAAACAAAGAATATTCAAAGTGTTAGTTTAAAGGCAATCATCACAAGTTAGCTTTTTAAAATAGGTTAGTATTTTTTATTTCTTTGACCAAACCATGACCAAAATTTGACCAAGAGTCAACGGATATAGAATAAAGTGGATCAGGAAACTGGTCTATTTTATTTTGTATTTGTTACTTTAGTTTTTTCAGTATTTTAGAGTTTACTGAATAAAAAAAATAGTGAAATATGATATAATTAAAAGATACGAGGTTATATAAAAAATGAAAAAAAATATACTTGTTGCACCTGTTCTTAAATGGGTAGGTGGAAAAAGACAGTTAATTTCGGATATTGAATCTTTAATTCCAAAAAGGATTTCTACTTATGTTGAGCCTTTTGTTGGTGGTGGTGCTGTATTATTTCATCTTCAACCAAAGAAGGCAATTATCAATGATTTTAATAAAGAATTGATGAATGTTTATAAGGTGATAAAAGATGCTCCTGATGGTTTAATAGAAGTTTTAAAAGGGCATAAAGAATTACATTCTGAAGATTATTTTTATGAACTTCGCTCTTTAGATCGAAGTGAAGATTATGATAATATGACAGATGTGGAAAAAGCTGGACGAGTTATTTATTTAAATAAAACTTGTTTTAATGGTTTGTTTAGAGTTAATAGAGCAGGTTTTTTTAATACCCCTTATGGCAAGTATAAGAATCCTTCTATTGTGGACGAGGTGACTATTAAAGCTGTATCAAATTACTTTAATTCAGCGAATATTAAGTTTTTAACTGGTGATTATAAAGAAGCATTAAAGGGATTAAGAAGGGGAGCTTTTGTTTATTTTGATCCCCCTTATATGCCTATTTCATCTTCTTCGAGCTTTACTGGCTATACAGAACATGGTTTTGACTATGAAAAACAAGTTGAACTTAGAAATGAATGTTTAAAACTTCATGGAAGGGGAGTTAGATTTTTACAGTCTAATTCTTATTCTTCTGAAATTTTAGACTTATATTCTGATCAGAATGTATTTAATATTGAAATTGTACAAGCAAAACGAAATATTAATAGTCAATCAGATAAAAGAGGTGAAATTCCTGAGGTTTTAATTTATAATTATGAAAAAGAGTAAAATATGGGGAAAATAAACGTTTCAGATGCTTGGCAAGTATTAATTGATAAGTATAATATTTTAACAGAAATATATAATAATGGCTTCTATAAGATTTCTTCTTCTCAGATCAAGGAAGTAAAAGAGCCTAGATTGATGGCAAAATGGGATAGTTCAGAGCAGTTACCAACAAGTTTAAAAAATAACAAGATCAATATATTGCCTGATAGTCGAAGTTCGTATGTTTTAAGTGATTTTTTGCTATATCAAGAACTACCTAAATTGGTAGAACATGTAAAAAATATGGCTAAGGTTGAACTACCTGATTTAAAAACTATTGATGTCAATAATATATCTTCTAAAGCAAATGCGATTAACGTGCTACAAATTTCGGGGATACTGGAAGATTTTTTGGAGCTCGATTCAGACGATGTGTTATATGGAACTTTTAATGGTAGAATGTCATCAGGAAAATTTGATTTTAAAGTTGATACAAGAAGGGAGATTCAATTAAAAGTAGATGTAGATAAGGCACAAATAGAAATTGATGGTGGTTTTGAATCAAATCATTGTGTTGTGATCTTAGAAGCTAAAAATGTTCTGCATGAGGATTTTCATATTCGTCAGCTTTATTATCCGTATAGATTGTGGGAAAGTAAAGTTGATAAACCTATACGCTTGATATTTTCGATTTATACAAATAAAATATTTCGTTTAATGGAATACCGTTTTAAAGAGAAGGAGAATTATTCTTCAATAGAATTAGTTAGAATTAAAAACTATTCTTTAGAAGATACTTCTATTACGTTAGATGAAATAAAAGATGTTTATGATAGCATTAGATATACTGAAGTTATTAGTGATAATATGAATGTTGAAGATTGTGTTCCATTTATACAGGCTGATAATTTTGAAAGAATAGTTTCTTTGTTAGAAAATATGTATGAAAATCCAATGACAAGTGAAGAAATTATTGAATTGATGAAGTTTACAAGTCGGCAAAGAGATTATTATTTTAATGCTGGTAAATATTTAGGTCTTTTTAAAAAAATAAAAGAAGATAAAATTACAAGATATGGTTTAACTAGTATTGGTGTAAATGTTTTTAAAAAGAGTTATAAAGATAGACAGTTAGAGTTAGTCAAGTTAATTTTATCTCATAGAATTTTTAGAGATTTATTTGGAGAAATTGTAGAGACAGGTGTGATTCCAGATCATAGCCGAGTTGTTGAATTGGAATTAGAATACAATGTATGTAGTGAAAAAGTAGCACAAAGACGAGCAACTTCAGTGCTATGTTGGTTAAGTTGGATTTTTAATTTAGTAAATATATAAAAAGTAAGGGGTTATGATTATGTTTGGAAATGATCAAGAAGTTATTATTCAAACTACTGGTTACAATGGAAGTGAACCAACTAGAATATGTCCGAATTGTGGTATTGAGAAACCAATAAGTGATTTTGGCTACAGAAATATGGGTGGTGGCACTATTAGAGTGCAATCGTGGTGTAAAAAGTGTAGATAGTGTATGATAAATACTCAAGAATAATTTTCACTCAATGAATATAGAATAAAGGGCTCTTTGTCAACTGTAGTGGTTGAAGAAAAGCTAAGCTCGAGAAAGGACAAATTTCGTCCTTTAAATAGGAAAAGCCTTAAAATAAGATTTTTCCTATTTATCGATTCCTGTAGAGGGCAGTAATTAGATATGAAAAACCGCTCAGCAGAGCGGGTTTCGTCTATTCTTGCCTTTTTACAATACCCACGTACGGATGGCATGGGCAACGCCAGATTCGTCATTTGTTTTGGTGATGTATTTGGCGATTTTTTTGAGTTCTGGATTTCCATTTTCCATAACAACAGGGTTGCCAACGACTTCCAGCATGGCACGGTCATTCTCTTCGTCCCCGATCGCCATGGTTTCATCTGTGGTCAATCCGAGTTTTTCAGCTAGGTGAGTGATGGCTGAGCCCTTGTCTACATTCTTTTTAAGGAGTTCGAGGTAGAAAGGAGCAGATTTGTTGATGGAGTAGCGTTCGTAAAATTCTGCTGGTATCTTTTCAATAGCAGCATCGAGAATTTCTGGTTCATCGATAAACATACACTTGACGATTTCCTTGCCAGCCATTTCTTCAGGGGTGCGGTAGAAAATGGGCATGCTGACGAGGGTTGATTCGTGCACCGTGTATTTTCCGATATTGCGATTGGCAGTATAGATACCGTCCTTGGTAATGGCGTGCATGTGGACACCGAGCTTACGACTGAGGAATTCCATATCCAGATAATCCTCATAGGTCAAGGATTCGCTGATAATCTCATGGCCAGTAGCAGTTTCTTGGACAAGGGCGCCGTTGAAGGTTACGACATAGTCACCTTCGTCTCTCAACTGCAAGTCGTCCAGAAGTTTGGCAACGCCTGCGATGGGACGACCAGTTGCAATCACGACTTTGACACCGGCTTGTTTGGCATCTTGGATGGCAGAAAAGACTTGAGGAGTGATTTCCTTTTTACTGTTAACCAGGGTACCATCGATATCGACAGCGATTAGTTTAATACTCATATATTTCCTCTATTCGTTCTTATTGGGGGTAAAATGATCGTTCTCAATCAAGTGTAAAAATTGCTGGGTAATGCTTGCGAAGATACTGTTTTGGTCCAACATTTCTTTCGGGAAATAGAAACGATTATCTCCGTGGCGGCTGCCAGCAAGGGATTGGACGATAGGGGACAGGCTAGAGAGTTCTGCCAGTTCACCATTTTTTTGTAAAATCTCAATCTGAGTCCGTGGATTTTCAGATTCGGGACGATAGATATCATAAGGGAGGTCAAAGTTCTTATGAATGGCAGTGTAGTAGTCGGGATCAAAGCCGATGTCCTCAACCAATTGTCTCATGGTTGCGAGTTGGTCTTGGTCTTTTTCTGAAAAAGTAATGGATTTAAAGACCTTGCGGTTGACAAAGCGTTGCGACAAGTCTGCGAGTATCTTGTCAGGACTGGTCATCCAGAGTTGGAAGTAGGTATTCATCACGCCATCATCCAGAGCTAGATAGTCAGACAAGGTCACATTTTTTTCAAAGAAAGGAAGGAGATGTGGAGAAGTGCGTGCAAAGAAGTCCTTGTCTTTAGGATAGAGTTCCTTGGCGCGTTTGAGGAGATTCTGTAGGAGAACTTCCATGGCGCGTGTTGCTGGGTGGAAATAAACCTGCATATACATCTGGTAGCGACTGAGAACATAGTCTTCGATGGCATGCATGCCATTGCGCTGAAAGGCGATGCCATTTTCGACTGGACGAATGACTCGGAGGATGCGAGTCAGGTCAAATTCCCCATAAGATGCTCCTGTAAAATAGGAGTCGCGCAAGAGATAGTCCATGCGGTCTGCATC
>CAUVUZ010000017.1:0-25310 GCA_963555095.1 uncultured Streptococcus sp.
CTTTTGATATGGCGGACATGAACGGTCATATCAAACTTCCAGATGTGATTTTGCTGTCCCTGCAAGTATCAGGTATGCAATCGATTGAGCTGGGAGTCAGTGACAAGGACGTCTTGGAACGCTACAATCTGGTCTGGATTATCACGGATTATGAGATTGACGTGGTACGTTTGCCTCGCTTTGCTGAGGAGATTACGATTGAAACGGAAGCCTTGAGCTACAATCGTCTCTTTTGCTATCGTCGCTTTACTCTCTACGATGAAGCGGGTCAAGAAATGATTCGCATGTTGGCAACCTTTGTTCTCATGGACCGCGATAGTCGAAAAGTTCATGGAGTCGAGTCTGAGATTGTCGCGCCTTACCAGTCAGAATTTGATAAAAAACTGATCCGTGGGCCGAAGTATGCAAATCTAGAAGATCCAATCAGTAAAGACTACCATGTTCGTTTTTACGATTTGGATATGAATGGTCATGTCAATAATAGTAAATACCTAGATTGGATTTTTGAGGTCATGGGGGCCGATTTTCTAACCAACTATATTCCAAAGAAAATCAATCTCAAGTATGTCAAAGAAGTGCGGCCAGGTGGCATGATTGCCTCAGCTTATGAACTCAAGGGACTAGAAAGCAAGCATCAGATTATCAGTGATGGCGAAATCAATGCCCAAGCTATGATTACGTGGCAAGAAATTGAAACGAATTAGAAAGGACGATATGGCTTATAAAGGTTATTTAATTGATTTAGACGGAACCATTTACAAGGGAAAAAACCGGATTCCCGCGGGTGAGGCTTTTGTGCATGAATTGCAAAAACGAGAGATTCCCTATCTCTTTGTGACCAACAATACAACTCGTACTCCTGAGAGCGTTCAAGAGATGTTGGCTCAGAATTTTAATATCAACACGCCTCTATCAACTGTCTACACGGCAACTTTGGCAACCATCGACTATATGAATGACTTGGGACTGGAAAAGACAGTCTATGTCATCGGAGAAGCAGGACTCAAGGATGCCATTCAGGCAGCTGGTTATGTCGAAGACAAGGAAAATCCTGCCTATGTGGTAGTTGGACTGGACTGGCAAGTCGACTATGAAAAATTTGCGACAGCAACTCTAGCTATCCAAAAGGGAGCTCACTTTATCGGAACCAACCCTGACCTCAATATCCCGACGGAACGTGGTCTCTTGCCAGGAGCTGGTTCACTGGTAACCCTACTTGAAGTGGCAACACGAGTGAAACCAGTTTATATCGGAAAACCGAATGCTATCATTATGGACAAGGCGGTTGAGCACTTGGATTTGAAAAGAGAAGAATTGCTCATGGTCGGGGATAACTACTTGACAGATATCCGAGCAGGGATTGACAATGGTATTCCAACGCTCTTAGTGACAACAGGTTTTACCAAGGCAGAAGAAGTGGCAGACTTGCCAATCGCACCAACTCATGTAGTTTCTAGCCTTGCGGAGTGGAATTTTGATGAAAACTAAACTAACCTTTTGGGGAAGTATGCTCTTTCTCCTCTCCCTTTCTATCCTACTGACTATTTATCTGGCATGGATTTTCTATCCTTTGGAAATTGAGTGGCTGAACTTAGCGGATCGAGTCTATCTAAAGCCAGAAACCATTCAGTACAATTTTCATATCTTGATGAATTACCTGACTAATCCCTTTAGTCAGGTCTTAGAGATGCCAGATTTTCGTTCATCAGCTGCAGGTCTACACCACTTTGCGGTGGTGAAGAATCTCTTTCATCTAGTTCAGCTAGTTGCCCTAGTGACACTTCCAAGTTTCTATTTCTTTGTTAAAAAGATTGTAAAAAAGGGTTTTCTCCCCTTATATCGTAAAAGTATTTTAACTCTAGTACTATTGCCCCTTATCATTGGGGTTCTGGGAGTGTTGATTGGGTTTGAGCAATTCTTTACTCTTTTCCATCAGATTCTCTTTGTGGGAGATGATACCTGGCTTTTTGATCCAGCAAAGGATCCCGTTATTTGGATTTTGCCAGAGACTTTCTTTCTCCATGCCTTTTTACTTTTCTTTGCTTTGTATGAAGGAATGTTTGGTTTCCTTCTTGCTAAAGCTTCAAGGAAATAGTGGAAAAAATTCTGTATTTTTAATAAAAAACGAGAGAAGTTGCTCGACTCCCTATTTATTGTTAGGTTATCCTAAAGATAAACTTGCAAAGCAGGAGATTTTTGCAGAAAACAGTCTATTTTCTATGAAAAAATAGGCTTTTTTTCTAAAAATACCTAGTCAAGCGCTTTATTTTTTTGTATAATAGAAATAGCAAGTATAGATAAAAGAAGAGAAAAGCATGATTACACTATTTTTATCACCGAGTTGTACATCATGTCGTAAGGCAAAGGCTTGGTTAGAGACGCATAAAGTGCCCTTTCAAGAGCATAATATTATGACTAGTCCTTTAACAAGAAAAGAATTACAACATATTCTTTCCTTGACCGAAAATGGTACTGATGACATCATTTCAACTCGTTCAAAAATTTTTCAAAAATTGGATATTGATGTAGAGAGTATCTCAGTATCGGAGTTGCTTCAGTTGATTGAGCAATATCCTAGTCTTTTGCGTCGCCCAATTATTATAGATACAAAACGCATGCAGATCGGTTTTAATGAAGATGAGATTCGTGCTTTTCTCCCTCGTAGTTACCGTAAACAAGAATTGAAAGAAGCAACATTGAGAGCTGGTATAGGATAGATGAACAAACAGTATAGTTACCCACTAGATTTGTCGTGGAGCACTGAAGAACTTGCTTCAGTGCTTTCTTTTTTTAATGATGTTGAAGCTGCTTATGAAGATAAGGTAGAAGCAAAAAAACTGTTAGATTCCTATAAGGAATTTAAGTCTGTTGTCCCGAGAAAAAGTGAAGAAAAACGTTTAGGTCGCGAATTTGAGACGGTTAGCGGTTATTCCTGCTATCATGCGGTTCAATTAGCAAAAGAAAAAAGAGAAGGGAAGATTTCTCTTGGAAACTAAATTTGAATTTGCCAAACAGATTGTGCAAGAAGCTGCAGATTACATTTTGGCCCACATGCAAGAAGATTTGCAGGTCGAGCGCAAGTCTTCGCCTACAGACTTAGTGACACGTTTGGACAAGGAGGTCCAGGAACTCTTGGTTGATCGGATCAAGTCCTCCTATCCTGAGGATTTGATTTGCGCGGAAGAGGGCTGTTTACGTGCTGCAGTCGGTCAAGGTCCTGTTTGGGTGATTGATCCCATTGACGGTACCAATAACTTTGTCGCCCAGCAGGAAGATTTTGCCGTGATGTTGGCTTATTTTGAGGATGGTGTGGGCAAATTTGGTATTATTTATGATGTCATGAAAGGTGATTGTTACCATGGTGGTGGTGCCTTTCCTCCTTGCCGCAATAATGATCCCTTACCGCCTTTTAAAAAGAAACCTCTTCAAGAATTTTTAGTTGCCGGCAACTCAGGTATGTTTGAGAGCAATGAGTGGGGCTTGGCGGATTTGGGCCGAGCAGCGTTGGGAGTCCGTGTCTATGGTAGTGCGGCCATTAGTTTTGCCAAGGTTTTATCAGGTCGTCTGCTGACTTATATTACCTACTTGCAGCCATGGGATTACGCTGCGGCAAGTATCCTAGGAGACAGTCTGGGTTATCGTCTTCTTACGGTATCAGGTGAAGCTGCCGATTTTAAAACGCGTCAGCCTGTCATGATGGTGCCAATCGAAATGCAAGAAGAGATTCAGTCCTATATTTATGAAAGGAAAGAAAACTAAATGCAATTTCCAGAAGGATTTGTTGAAAAATATGAAGCGATACTAGAAGATGAGGCAAGAGATTTTCTTGCCTCTTTTAAACAGGAAGCGGTTTCGGCTTTTCGGGTTAATCCCTTAAAAGAAAGTCAGCTGTCGTTTGCGGATGCTATTCCAAATACACCTTGGGGACATTATGGTAAGGTCTCTGGAAAGTCTCCAGAGCATGTGACAGGTTTCGTTTATTCGCAAGAGCCTGCAGCCCAAATGGTGGCCCAGGTAGCTCAGCCCCTTCCTGGTATGAAGGTCTTGGACTTGGCGGCAGCGCCAGGTGGGAAATCCACTCAATTGGCAGCCTATCTGGCTAATCAGGGAGTCCTTGTTTCCAACGAAATTTCAAACAAGCGGGCTAAGATTTTAGTGGAAAATATGGAGCGGTTTGGAGCTACAAACGTTGTCGTGACCAATGAGTCTGCGGACCGTTTGGCCAAAGTCTTTAAAGGCTATTTTGATGTGATTGTCCTTGATGCCCCTTGCTCGGGTGAAGGGATGTTTCGTAAGCAGCCAGATGCCATGGATTATTGGAGTACCGCTTATCCTAGCCAATGTGCCAGTCTCCAAAGGGAAATTCTAGAAGATGCAGTCACCATGCTTGCAGAAGGTGGCCGTCTGGTCTACTCGACCTGTACTTGGTCACCTGAGGAAAATGAAGAAATCGTCCACTGGTTGCTTGATACTTATGAATTTGAACTGCTTCCAGTCGAGCATGTGAACGGTATAGTAGCAGGAATTGATCTTCCTGAAACGGCGCGAATGTATCCTCATCATTTCAAGGGAGAAGGCCAGTTTGTAGCCCACCTGCAGTTTAAGGGAGAAAATCCAGCACCTAAATTCAAAGCCAGCAAGAGCAATCTCAGTCGTGAACAACTGGATTTGTGGCATGATTTTGCCCAAAAACATCTAAAAATATCGCTAACTGGCGTACTACAAACTTTTGGAGACCAACTTTATCTCTTGTCAGAGATGCTACCCAATCTAGGGAAACTCAAAATTGCCCGAAATGGACTTCATCTGGGGACTTTTAAGAAGAAACGCTTCGAACCAAGCTTTGCTCTGGGATTGGCCTTAAAACCAAGTCAGGTGAAACAAAGGGTAGAAATCGAGGATGAGGACTTTGTAAAATATGTGGCTGGGGAAACAGTTCAGCTAGCTGAAAGTCTACCAAATGGATGGTATCAAGTTGTGGTTCAAGGAAACGGATTAGGCTTTGCAAAGGTAACGGGAAATGTTTTGAAAAATTATTATCCAAAAGGGCTCAGATTCAAGTGAAAAAGCTAGTCAAAGAATCTATTCTATGTTATATTGGAAGTATGAGTTTTTTCTGATAGTCTTTCATTTTTACTTATATTATGTGATGAATTGACTGGTCCTCAATGGGGCTTCCAGTCTATAAATCGTAAACCAAATCTTATCATCACTGATTGATATGATAGGAACAGAAAGAAATCAGAGCATTCATCATTATGTTCAAGGAGAAAAATAGTGAAAAAAAGAAAAAAGCTCGTCCTATCTCTTGCGACTCTTTTGCTGGCAGGTTCTCTAGCAGGATGTGCAAGCTGGATTGATCGTGGAGAAACCATGACAGCCGTCGGATCAACTGCTCTTCAGCCTTTGGTTGAAGCCGCAGCAGACGAATTTGGTTCAAAAAATATCGGAAAAACAGTCAACGTTCAAGGTGGAGGTTCGGGAACAGGACTTTCTCAGGTGCAGTCTGGAGCAGTAGACATCGGGAACTCTGACGTCTTTGCAGAGGAAAAAGATGGAATCGATGCTTCGGCTTTAGTGGACCACAAGGTTGCAGTGGCTGGTCTTGCAGTGATTGTAAACAAGGAAGTGGATGTTGAAAATCTCACAACCGAGCAACTTCGCAAAATCTTTACAGGTGAAGTGACCAACTGGAAAGAAGTTGGGGGCAAAGACCTGGCAATTTCAATCATCAACCGAGCGGCAAGTTCTGGTTCACGAGCAACCTTTGACAATGTTGTTATGAATGGCCAAGCGGCAATGCAGAGCCAAGAGCAGGATTCCAATGGAATGGTCAAGTCAATTGTTTCGCAAACGCCTGGAGCCATTTCTTATCTTGCCTTTGCCTATGTAGATGACTCGGTCAAGACCATGAAGCTCAATGGGGATGAGCCTACGTCTGAAAATGTAACGACCAACAACTGGCCTTTGTGGTCTTATGAACATATGTACACACTTGGTCAGCCAAATGAGTTAGCTGCTGAATTCCTGAATTTCGTCCTCTCAGACGAAGCCCAAAGTGGAATTGTTAAGGGAATGGGCTATATCTCTATCAATGAAATGAAAGTCCAAAAGGATGCTTCAGGTACCGTTACAGCAGTAGAAGGAGGTCAATAATGAATCAAGAAGAATTATCTAAAAAATTACTCTCTCCTTCAAAGAACTCTCGCCTTGAGAAGTTCGGTAAAGGTTTGACCTTCACTTGCCTTTCTTTGATTGTCATCATTGTGGCGATGATTTTGATTTTTGTAGCCCAAAAAGGCTTATCGACTTTCTTTGTCAATGGGGTGAATATCTTTGATTTCCTCTTTGGACAAACTTGGAATCCTTCAGGGAAACAATTTGGTGCCCTTCCGATGATTTTGGGTTCCTTTATTGTAACGATTTTATCTGCCCTCATCGCAACACCCTTTGCTATTGGTGCTGCAGTCTTTATGACAGAAGTATCACCAAAGGGTGCAAAGATTTTGCAACCAGCCATTGAACTCCTCGTCGGGATTCCATCAGTTGTCTATGGATTTATCGGTTTGCAAGTTGTGGTGCCTTTTGTTCGTAGCGTCTTTGGTGGAACTGGTTTTGGAATCTTGTCAGGGATTTTCGTTCTCTTTGTTATGATCCTACCAACTGTAACCTTTATGACAACAGACAGTTTGCGTGCTGTTCCTCGTCATTATCGTGAAGCCAGTTTGGCTATGGGAGCGACTCGCTGGCAAACAATCTGGCGTGTGACCTTGAAAGCAGCACGTTCAGGTATTTTCACTGCAGTGGTCTTTGGGATGGCGCGTGCCTTCGGTGAAGCCCTTGCTATTCAGATGGTGGTCGGAAACTCAGCAGTTATCCCAACCTCGCTAACAACACCAGCTGCGACTTTGACTTCTGTTTTGACTATGGGAATTGGAAATACCGTCATGGGAACGGTTGATAATAATGTTCTCTGGTCCTTGGCTTTGGTATTGCTCTTGATGAGTTTGGCCTTTAACAGTGTGATTAAATTGATTACGAAAGAAAGAGGAAAGAAAAACTATGCACGCTAAGAAATTAGATAAACTTGCAACAGCTGTCCTCTATACCATCGCGGGTATCATCGTGGCCATCTTGGCATCTTTGATTCTCTATATCTTGGTGAGAGGGTTACCGCATATCTCTTGGTCTTTCTTGACTGGGAAATCTTCCTCTTATCAAGCAGGTGGGGGTATCGGGATTCAGCTCTACAATTCCTTCTTCCTTTTGGTCATTACCTTGATCATTTCTGTTCCCCTGTCTATGGGAGCTGGTGTTTTCCTCGCTGAGTATGCCAAAAAAGGACCTGTGACCAATTTTATTCGTACCTGTATCGAAATTTTGTCTTCTCTACCATCAGTCGTTGTGGGTCTCTTTGGTTACTTGATTTTTGTAGTCCAGTTTGAGTATGGATTTTCAATCATTTCAGGTGCCTTGGCCTTGACGGTCTTTAACCTCCCTCAGATGACTCGAAATGTTGAGGACAGTTTAAAACACGTTCACCATACGCAACGTGAGGCTGGTCTGGCCCTTGGAATTTCTCGTTGGGAGACTGTGGTTCATGTCGTCATTCCAGAAGCTCTTCCAGGTATCGTAACGGGTGTTGTCTTGGCATCTGGCCGTATCTTTGGTGAAGCCGCCGCTCTTATCTATACGGCAGGACAATCCGCTCCAGCCCTTGACTGGTCTAACTGGAATATCCTCAGTGTTACCAGTCCTATCTCAATCTTCCGTCAAGCAGAAACCTTGGCTGTCCACATTTGGAAAGTCAACAGTGAAGGAACCATTCCTGATGCTACCATTGTATCAGCTGGTTCTGCCGCCGTGCTCCTCATATTTATCTTGATTTTTAACTTTGGAGCTCGCAAACTCGGAAGCTATTTACACAAGAAATTAACCGCTGCCTAAAGGAGAAGCCATGTCAAAATATAACTGGGATGAAAAGCATATCATCACCTTCCCTGAAGAAAAAGTGGCCCTCTCTACTAAGGATTTACATGTTTACTACGGTAAAAATGAATCCATCAAGGGCATCGATATGCAATTTGAAAAAAATAAAATCACGGCCTTGATTGGTCCTTCTGGATCAGGAAAATCTACTTATCTTCGCAGTCTCAATCGGATGAATGATACCATTGATATTGCCAAGGTCACAGGTCAAATCCTCTACCGAGGGATTGACGTCAACCGTCCAGAAATCAATGTCTATGAGATGCGCAAGCATATCGGAATGGTCTTCCAACGTCCAAATCCATTTGCTAAGTCTATTTACCGCAACATCACTTTTGCTCATGAACGTGCAGGAGTTAAGGATAAGAAAGTCCTTGATGAAATTGTAGAAACCTCTCTAAGACAGGCTGCCCTTTGGGACCAGGTCAAAGACGACCTCCACAAATCAGCCTTGATGCTTTCTGGAGGTCAGCAACAACGTCTCTGTATCGCTCGCGCCATCTCTGTCAAGCCAGATATCCTCTTGATGGATGAACCAGCGTCAGCCTTGGATCCGATTGCTACAGCCCAACTGGAAGAAACCATGTTGGAATTGAAGAAGGATTTTACCATCATCATCGTTACCCACAGTATGCAGCAGGCTGCGCGTGCAAGTGACTACACAGGATTTTTCTACTTGGGTGATTTGATTGAGTATGATAAGACGTCCAATATTTTCCAAAATGCCAAGCTACAGTCAACCAATGACTATGTAACGGGACACTTTGGTTAGAAAGGAAACGGTATGTCAGAAGCGATTTTACAGGTTAAAGACCTGTCCGTTTATTACAATAAAAAGAAGGCCTTGAATAGTGTTTCCCTTTCTTTCCAACCCAAGGAAATAACCGCCCTCATTGGTCCGTCAGGTTCAGGGAAGTCAACTCTTCTCAAGGCCATCAACCGCATGGGAGATTTAAATCCTGAGGTGACAACAACTGGAACAGTGATTTATGATGGCCACAATATATACAGTCCTCGCACAGATACTGTTGAATTGCGTAAGGAAATCGGCATGGTTTTCCAACAGCCCAATCCCTTCCCTATGTCTATTTATGAAAATGTTGTCTACGGACTGCGTATCAATGGAGTCAAGGATAAACAAGTCCTTGATGAAGCAGTAGAAAAGGCTTTGCAACGTGCTTCCATCTGGGATGAAGTTAAGGATCGTTTGCATGATTCAGCCATTGGTCTTTCAGGAGGTCAACAGCAACGTGTCTGTGTTGCCCGTGTTTTGGCAACCAGCCCGAAAATCATCCTCTTAGATGAACCAACTTCAGCTTTGGATCCTATCTCGGCTGGTAAAATTGAGGAAACCTTGTATGGTCTAAAGGATAAATATACCATGCTCTTGGTAACGCGTTCCATGCAACAGGCCTCACGTATCTCTGATAAGACGGGCTTTTTCCTAGATGGGGATTTGATCGAGTTTAATGATACGAAGAAGATGTTCCTTTCCCCTCAAAACAAGGAAACAGAAGATTATATTACAGGAAAATTTGGATAAGGAGTTGAAAGATGTTACGATCTCAATTTGAAGAAGATTTAGAGAAATTGCACAACCAGTTCTACGCCATGGGACAAGAAGTGCTCTCACAAATCAATCGTACAGTGCGTGCCTTTGTCACGCACGACCGTGATTTGGCAAAAGAAGTTATCGAGGAAGATGCAGAGATAAATGAATACGAAGTGAAGTTGGAAAAGAAATCATTTGAAATGATTGCCCTCCAACAACCTGTTTCGCAAGACCTTCGTACTGTCTTGACCGTTCTCAAGGCAGTGTCAGACGTGGAACGCATGGGCGATCATGCAGTATCTATCGCTGAGGCGACTATTCGTATGAAGGGGGAGCAACGTATCCCTTCCGTTGAAGAAGAAATCAAAAAGATGGGACGCGATGTGAAAAACTTCGTCGAAGCAGCCCTAGATCTCTATCTCAACGGTTCTGTGGATCAAGCCTACGAAGTGGCAGCGATGGACGAAAAAATCAACCATTACTTTGATAGTATCCGAGATTTGGCTACAGAAGAAATTAGGAAAAACCCTGAAGCTATCGTTACAGGTCGTGATTACTTCCAAGTCATTTCTTTCTTGGAACGAATCGGAGACTACGCAAAAAATATCTGTGAATGGGTTGTTTACTTTGAAACAGGTAAGATTGTCGAACTCTAAGAAATGGATTAAATATGCACTAAAAAGGCTAATCAACTCAGATTAGTCTTTATTTTTGAATAAAAAGGAATTTTTTTTAAATGAAAATTCTGAAAATGTTAACAAGCATTTTCAAATAGGTTATAATTATTCAGAAATAACAGAGAGGTCGTTTATTTATGAAGTTTAAGAAATGGATGTTAGTTGTATGTAGCATGCTTGCCAGCATGGTTTTGGTAGCTTGCCAATCAAGTACGGATAGTTCTCAGTCTGCTGTGGAGGCTATCAAACAAAAAGGCAAGCTAGTCGTTGCGACCAGCCCAGACTATGCACCGTTTGAATTCCAATCCTTGGTAGATGGTAAAAACCAAGTGGTTGGGGCAGATATTGATATGGCTCAAGCGATTGCGGATGAGCTCGGGGTTAAACTTGAAATCTCTAACATGAGTTTTGACAATGTCTTGACCAGTCTTCAAACTGGAAAGGCTGACTTGGCTATTGCAGGAATTAGTGCCACAGATGAGAGAAAGGAAGTCTTTGACTTTTCAATTCCTTACTATGAAAACAAGATGAGTTTCTTGGTTAGAAAAGCCGATTTAGACAAATACAAGGATCTCTCAAATCTAGTAAGTGCCAATATCGCTGCTCAAAAGGGAACTGTGCCAGAAACCATGGTCAAGGAACAATTGCCAAATGCCCAGTTGACATCCTTGACCAATATGGGGGAAGCCGTCAATGAGTTGCAGGCTGGAAAAGTGGATGCTGTTCATATGGATGAACCAGTTGCTCTTAGCTACGCAGGTAAAAACTCAGATCTTGCCGTTGCAACTGTTAATTTGACGATGAAAGACGGTGAAGCCAATGCCGTTGCTATCAAGAAGGATCAATCAGACTTGAAGGCAGTAGTAGATAAGGTTATCCAAAAACTAAAAGATGACGGAACCTATCAAACTTATCTTGAAAAAGCAGCGAAACTAACAGAAGTTGAACAATAAGAAAAAGCAGAGTTGGACTTTAATCCAATTCTGCTTTTATGTATTCTAATAGCTCTTCTAGATTTTCAAAAGTAACTTTGGCGAACTGATAAGGACAGGCGTCCAAATAAGCCTTCTCAAAAAAGTCTAGTTTGAGTGAGCTGTGTTTTAAACTGGCAATTTTAGGATAGTGTCTCAAATCAAGGAGAAGCCCATCGTGTAGAGGATAGTAGGGCAAGGGACAGGTGTTTTTTTCAAGTAGCTCCTTCATCCGAGTCTGATAGTTCTCTTGAAGGGTAAGACGGGCCAATCGATTTTTTTCAAATAACTGACTGTCGATGTAAAGAGAGAGCGCCTTTTGCATGATGAGATTGCTGTCATAGTCCAGGATATTTTTGTAGGAAACAAAAGCCTCTTTTAGGGCATTTGGGAGAATGAGAGCGGTGATACGAAGGGCTGGAAAGAGGCTGGTTGAGAAGGACTTGATATAAATGACCCGATCCTCAGTGTCCAGATAGTGGAAGGTCTGCCCTTTTTTAGGGTCTAAATCTCCTAGATAGTCATCCTCTACGATGTAAACACCATACTGGTTTGCTAGATCCAGAATAGCCCTCTTTTCCTGATCAGAATAGGAATGACCTAGGGGATAGTGGAAGCGAGGAATGGTATAGAAAAACTTGATTTTCCCAGATTTGAACTGTTCTTCCAGTTCTTCAAGGTCAATGCCATCAATACGGCGTTCAATGGTCTGGTATGATAGCCCCTGAGCGACCAAGAGGCGATTCATCCGGTGGTAAGTCGGTTGTTCAACTAGAATCTCCTCTCCCTTGCTCTGGAAGTCAATCTGAGAAAGGATAAAGAGAGCTTGCTGGGTGCCAGATGTTAGAACCAGTTGGTCGGGTTTGCAGTAGAGGGCTTGGTCAAAGAGGAGTTGATGGACAGATTGTCTGAGTTCCTCAAGGCCTTCTTGGTTGTCATAGTAGTTGAAGAGGTAGTTTTCTCGGCCTATCAGGGTTTCGTTGACACAGAGTCGGAAGTCATCATAGGCACTAGCATGCTCGTCAGTGACTTCAATTTCCAAGTCTTGGTGCTGTCCTTGCTCCAGAACATAGTAGCCACTTTGGGGTTTGGCATAGAGGTATTGTTCATGGCGTAATTCCAGTAGGGCTCGTTGGATAGTGTCCTTGCTACAGTGGAAGTCTTGGCTCAGTTGACGGATGGAGGGAAGCCGGCTACCTGTTGGGAATTTTCCTGATTCGATTCCTTTTTTGAGAAAGGAAACGACTGCTTGGTATTTACTTTCTTTCTTCATTCCAGACCTCCGTTGATTTTGTTACATTGTACCTTTTTTTTGCCTCCTTTGCAATGGGAAAAACATTCCCCCTTTCACAACTAGGAGCAAATGTGGTATACTTAGAAAGTATGATGATTCATTGAAAAGAAGATAAGAAAGAGAATGGATAGAAAAGTGCAGGAACCAGTAAAATTATTTCAATACAATACTCTAGGTGCCCTAATGGCTGGTCTCTATGGTGGAACCATGACAGTGGGAGAATTGTTGGAACATGGTGACCTTGGTTTGGGAACCCTTGATTCGATTGATGGGGAGTTGATTGTCCTTGATGGCAAGGCTTATCAAGCCAAAGGTTCAGGGGAGCAACCTGAAATTGTAGAAGTTGCACCTGATGCCCTTATCCCTTATGCGGCAGTTGTTCCCCATCAGGCAGAAGTGATTTTCCGCCAGCGCTTTGAGATGACGGACAAGGAATTAGAAAAGCGGATTGAGTCCTATTATGATGGGGAAAATCTCTTTCGTTCCATCAAGATTCATGGGGAGTTCGCCCACATGCATGTACGAATGATTCCCAAGTCAACAACAGACACCAAGTTTGCTGAGGTTGCCACCCATCAGCCTGAATATAGTCGTGAAAATGTACCGGGAACTATCGTTGGTTTTTGGACACCAGAGATTTTCCATGGGGTCAGTGTGGCGGGTTACCATTTGCACTTTATCTCAGATGATTTGACTTTTGGTGGGCATGTGATGGACTTTGTTATCAAAGAAGGCATGATCGAGGTTGGAGCAGTTGATCAGTTGGACCAACGTTTTCCAGTCCAAGATCGCCAGTATTTATTTGCTAAATTTAATGTTGATGAGATGAAGAAAGACATTGACAAGTCAGAATAGGAGAAGAAGATGACACTACATATTATCCTTACTATGATCGCTTTGGTGTTAGTTCTAGTAGGTGGGACTTGGTACGCCAAAAAACGCTTTAAGATTTCTCTTGCAGTCATGGGCTTGGGGGCAATCGCATTTTTTGTTTCTTCTCAAGTGTTAGAGAAGATGGTCCACCTTCTAGTTCTTCAACCGCAAAAAGACGGAACGATTTCGCTCATGAATGAGCAACCCTTCCTATACGTTCTTTACGCAATCGCCATGGCAGCCCTCTTTGAGGAAACTGCCCGCCTTGTCTTTTTTAAATGGTTGGAGAAAAAGAGAAGTCTAGAAGAGAAAGACGCTTTGGCTTATGGCTTGGGACATGGAGGTTTGGAGTTGCTCTATCTTGGGATGGGAAGCTTGATTGGTTTGTTGATTCTCTTTTCAGTCATCCAGTCTTCAAATACCGATGTAACCAATCTCCTTCCAAAGACTACACTCGAAATGGTTCAGTCTCTTTCTGTATGGCAGGTTTATTTACTAGGAATTGAGCGTGTGCTTGCCCTAGTCCTCCAAATTGGTCTTTCCATCTGGGTTTACCAAAGTGTTAGTCAAAAGAAATGGTTCTATCTCTTTGCTGCCTATGGTTTGCATGCCTTGTTTGATTTGGCTCCAGCTTTATCTCAAGTGGGATGGATTGCAAATCCACTTCTAGTGGAGGTCATTCTTCTTGTAGAAGTACTAGCCTTTATCTGGCTAACAAAATCTACATTTTGGAAAAAATCATCATAAAAAGAGGGAAACCTCTTTTTTTACGCAATGCTTTGAACCAAGAATTTTCCTGTCGTCAAAAGCCCTTAAAAATGGTATAATGAAATGACTTTACAAAAGGATGAGAGATATGACATTCGTAACTAAAATACAAGAACAATTAGAAGGAATCGATATTCGTTTCAAGGAACCCTTGAAGACCTATACCTATACCAAGGTAGGAGGTCGAGCGGATTACCTAGTTTTGCCACGCAATCGCTATGAGATGGCGCGTGTCGTCCAATTTGCCAATCAAGAGAATATACCTTGGATGGTGCTAGGAAATGCCAGCAATATCATCGTTCGTGAAGGTGGAATCCGTGGTTTTGTCATCTTGTGTGATAAGCTTAATAACGTTTCAGTTGATGGTTACACTATTGAAGCAGAAGCGGGTGCTAATTTGATCGAGACAACACGCATTGCACTCCGTCATAGTTTGACTGGTTTTGAATTTGCTTGCGGAATTCCAGGAAGCATCGGGGGAGCTGTCTTTATGAATGCGGGTGCCTATGGGGGAGAGATTGCCCATATCTTGCAGTCTTGTCAAATTTTGACCAAAGAAGGGGAAATTGAAACCTTATCAGACAAGGACTTGGCTTTTGGTTACCGCCATTCAGCTATTCAGGATTCTGGGGCGATTGTCTTGTCAGCTAAATTTGCCCTTGCTCCAGGAAATCATCAGGTTATCAAGCAGGAAATGGATCGCTTGACTCACCTTCGCGAACTTAAACAACCTCTAGAGTACCCATCTTGTGGCTCAGTCTTTAAGCGTCCAGTAGGGCATTTTGCAGGCCAGTTGATTTCAGAGGCTGGTTTGAAAGGCTATCGTATCGGTGGTGTTGAAGTATCTGAAAAGCACGCTGGTTTCATGATTAATGTTGCTGACGGAACGGCCAAAGACTACGAGGACTTGATTCAGTCCGTCATCGAAAAAGTCAAGGAACATTCAGGTGTCACCCTTGAGAGAGAAGTCCGAATCTTGGGTGAGAAGGAATAAGGTTTCGCCAGAATAGCTGCTGCTATGTCAATGGAAAGGGGGTGAAAGCCTATCGTTAGCGAAGATGTATGCAGGTGGTTTTACTCCCTGCAAGAGGTAGTAGCGGCCTGACAGAGCCCTGATCTGTTAATTTATGAAAAAGAAGGAATTTATGCCAATTGAAAAAACCAATTATCGAATTCAAAAACGTCTCTAAAGTTTTTGAAGACAGCAACACCAAGGTTCTCAAAGACATTAACTTTGAGTTGGAAGAAGGGAAGTTCTACACTCTTTTGGGCGCATCTGGTTCAGGAAAATCAACCATCCTAAACATCATTGCAGGTTTGCTAGATGCGACGACAGGAGATATTTTGCTAGATGGGGTACGGATCAACGACATCCCAACCAACAAGCGAGACGTCCATACAGTCTTCCAATCCTATGCCTTGTTTCCACATATGAATGTGTTTGAAAATGTTGCCTTTCCGCTTCGCTTGCGTAAGATTGACAAGAAAGAAATCGAACAACGCGTAGCGGAAGTTCTCAAGATGGTTCAGTTGGAAGGTTATGAAAAACGTTCCATCCGTAAACTCTCTGGAGGACAACGTCAGCGTGTGGCCATTGCCCGTGCCATCATCAACCAACCCCGTGTGGTCTTGCTGGATGAGCCTTTGTCGGCGCTGGATTTGAAGTTGCGAACAGACATGCAGTACGAACTGCGTGAACTGCAACAACGATTGGGGATTACCTTTGTCTTTGTCACTCACGATCAGGAAGAAGCCCTTGCCATGAGTGACTGGATTTTCGTTATGAATGATGGCGAGATTGTTCAGTCTGGAACACCAGTGGACATCTACGATGAGCCAATCAACCACTTTGTTGCCACCTTTATCGGAGAGTCCAATATCTTGCCAGGAACCATGATTGAGGACTACTTGGTCGAGTTTAATGGCAAACGCTTTGAAGCGGTCGATGGGGGGATGAAGCCAAATGAGCCAGTTGAGGTTGTCATTCGTCCAGAGGACTTGCGCATTACCCTTCCTGAAGAAGGCAAGCTCCAAGTCAAGGTTGATACCCAGCTCTTCCGTGGGGTTCACTATGAGATCATCGCCTATGACGAGCTCGGAAATGAATGGATGATTCACTCGACCCGTAAGGCCATTGTGGGTGAGGAAATCGGTCTGGACTTTGAACCAGAAGACATCCACATCATGCGTCTCAACGAAACCGAAGAAGAATTCGATGCTCGTATCGAGGAGTACGTAGAAATCGAAGAGCAAGAAGCAGGTCTGATTAACGCGATCGAGGAGGAAAGAGATGAAGAAAACAACCTCTAAACTCTTTGTAGTGCCCTACATGCTTTGGATTGCCCTCTTTGTCCTCGCACCCTTGGTCTTGATTTTCGGTCAATCCTTTTTCAATATCGAAGGCCAGTTTAGCTTAGAAAACTATAAATCCTACTTTGCGTCACAGAACTTGACCTATCTTAAAATGAGCTTCAACTCTGTGCTTTATGCAGGAATTGTGACCTTGGTAACATTGCTCATCAGCTATCCAACAGCCCTCTTTTTGACCCGTCTCAAGCACCGTCAACTCTGGCTTATGCTGATTATTCTGCCAACCTGGATCAATTTGCTCCTCAAGGCCTATGCCTTTATCGGGATTTTTGGTCAAAATGGCTCTATTAATCAATTTTTGGAATTCATCGGAATCGGTTCGCAGCAGTTGCTCTTTACTGATTTCTCCTTTATCTTTGTCGCAAGCTACATCGAGCTTCCCTTTATGATTTTGCCGATTTTCAATGTCTTGGATGATATGGATAACAATCTTATCAATGCCAGCTATGACCTCGGTGCGACCAAGTGGGAGACCTTCCGCCATGTCATTTTTCCCCTTTCTATGAATGGGGTAAGAAGTGGTGTCCAATCAGTCTTTATCCCAAGTTTGAGTCTTTTCATGCTTACACGTTTGATTGGTGGGAACCGCGTTATCACGCTGGGAACGGCCATTGAGCAGAACTTCCTGACCAATGACAACTATGGAATGGGTTCAACCATTGGTGTGATCCTCATCCTGACCATGTTCATCACCATGTGGGTGACCAAGGAAAGGAGAGAACGATGAAAAAATTTGCCAATCTCTACCTAGCCTTTGTCTTTATCATCCTTTATTTGCCAATTTTTTACTTGATTGGCTATGCCTTTAATGCAGGGGATGATATGAACAGTTTTACCGGCTTTAGCTTGAGCCATTTTAAAACTATGTTTGGTGATGGCCGTCTCATGTTGATCCTCACCCAAACCTTTTTCTTGGCCTTTTTATCAGCCTTGATTGCGACCATTATCGGGACTTTTGGTGCTATCTATATCTACCAGTCTCGTAAGAAATACCAAGAAGCCTTTCTATCACTCAATAATATCCTCATGGTTGCGCCTGACGTTATGATTGGTGCCAGCTTCTTGATTCTTTTTACCCAGCTTAAGTTTTCACTTGGCTTTTTGACGGTTCTATCTAGTCACGTGGCCTTTTCCATCCCTATCGTGGTCTTGATGGTCTTGCCTCGTCTCAAGGAGATGAATGATGACATGATTCATGCGGCCTATGACTTGGGTGCCAGCCAGTTTCAGATGTTTAAGGAAATCATGCTACCGTACCTGACTCCGTCTATCATTGCAGGTTATTTCATGGCCTTCACCTATTCGCTAGATGACTTTGCCGTGACCTTCTTTGTAACAGGAAATGGCTTTTCAACCCTGTCAGTCGAGATTTACTCTCGTGCTCGTAAGGGGATTTCACTAGAAATCAATGCCCTGTCTGCCCTTGTCTTTCTCTTTAGTATTATCCTAGTTGTAGGCTATTACTTTATCTCGCGTGAGAAGGAGGAGCAAGCATGAAAAAACTCTATTCATTTTTAGCAGGAATCGCAGCGATTATCCTCGTCTTGTGGGGAATTGCGACTCATCTAGACAATAAAATCAATAGCCGAGATAGTCAAAAACTAGTTATCTACAACTGGGGGGACTATATCGATCCAGAACTCTTGGAGCAATTCACAGAAGAAACAGGCATCCAAGTCCAGTACGAGACCTTTGATTCCAACGAAGCAATGTATACCAAGATCAAGCAGGGTGGAACGACTTACGATATTGCCATTCCGAGTGAGTACATGATCAACAAGATGAAGGATGAAGACCTCTTGGTTCCACTCGATTATTCAAAAATTGAGGGAATCGAAAATATCGGACCAGAGTTCCTCAACCAGTCTTTTGACCCGGGCAATAAATTCTCCATCCCATACTTCTGGGGAACTTTGGGAATTGTCTACAATGAAACCATGGTAGATGAGGCGCCTGAGCATTGGGATGACCTCTGGAAGCCAGAATACAAGGATTCCATCATGCTCTTTGATGGAGCGCGTGAGGTGCTGGGACTCGGGCTTAATTCGCTCGGTTATAGCCTCAACTCCAAGGATCCTCAGCAGTTGGAAGAGACAGTGGATAAGCTCTATAAATTGACTCCAAATATAAAGGCCATCGTAGCCGATGAGATGAAGGGTTACATGATTCAGAACAACGCTGCTATTGGCGTGACTTTCTCTGGGGAGGCCAGCCAGATGTTGGAGAAAAATCCTAACCTCAAGTATGTCGTTCCGACTGAGGCCAGCAATCTCTGGTTTGATAATATGGTCATTCCCAAAACCGTGAAAAACCAAGATGCAGCCTATGCCTTTATCAACTTTATGTTAAAACCCGAAAATGCTCTTAAAAATGCAGAATATGTCGGTTATGCAACACCAAATAACACGGCTAAGGAACTGCTCCCAGAGGAGACCAAGGAAGACAAGGCCTTCTATCCAGACGCTGATACCATGAAAAACCTAGAAGTTTATGAGAAGTTTGATCATAAATGGACAGGAAAATATAGCGACCTCTTCCTCCAGTTTAAAATGTATCGGAAGTAGGAGTTAGCAGATACGAAACGAATCAGTAACAGCTGGTTCGTTTTTTAAAAAATAGAAGGCAATTTTTATAACTGTATGTTTTTCTATGATAGTTGCTTATTCTCTTGCCTAGTAGTATACTAAGCTTAACCTTACAGAAAGCGGAAACAAATAATGAAAATGTCTACTTTTTTCAAAAAAAGTTTTTGGCCAACCTTTTTGATTTTTAATCAAACAGCTATACTATTCCATTTAAAGGATGGCTTGGATCGACAGTACCTAACAACTGAGTCTATATATTGGGTGATAGGCACCTTTATATTTGTAAATACTTTAGTGGCTGTGTTTAGTAATATGAAAATTGGGGATAAAGAGAAGTAATAGCGGTAAGAAGAATATATCCTGAAAAAGTAATCAGAGATGTAGGGAATGATTTCCAGTTGACGCAAACTTAAAAAAACGATATAATAAGAAAGTTGAGAATTGATTTTCAGTCATCTTAGTCCAGAGAAATGGCGGTGCTGCGAGCCATCTAAGGTAGGAAGTCATGCTACTCAATCACACAATTGCATAAGATTTTGAGAATGACAAGTTCATTGAATGAAGGTGGTACCGCGGTTTTTCGCCCTTCGTGATGTGAGCTTGTCTTTTGATTTTTGGAGGTGTTTATGAAGACATTTCTCGTGAAACAAAAGTTTCGTCTTGGGGGCGAACGCTTTGATATCAAAGATGATAGAGGAGTAGTAAACTATCAGGTAGAGGGCTCTTTCTTCCAAATTCCTAAGACCTTTACCATCTATGACGCCTATGGTGAACAAGTTAGTGAGATTAGTAAAGAATTTTTCACCTTACTTCCTCGCTTTACTATTCAGCTACGAAACGGTTCCAATTTCGTTATTCGTAAGAAGTTGACCTTCTGGCGGGATAAGTATGAGTTTGATAATCTGGGACTTCGTATCGAGGGCAATATCTGGGATTTGAATTTCAAATTGCTGGATGACCGAGATCAACTTGTCGCTGAGATTAGGAAAGAGATTTTCCATTTGACCTCAACTTACACCGTAACCGTCTATGAAGACTCTTATGCAGATCTGGTCATTTCCCTTTGTGTCGCGATTGACTATGTGGAGATGCTGGAAAGCCAATCAAATTAAACAAGTAAATAAGGAGAAATTATGAAACAACTATCTAGTGCTCAAGTTCGCCAAATGTGGCTGGATTTCTGGGCAAGCAAAGGCCACTCTGTAGAACCATCAGTCAGCTTGGTTCCAGTAAACGACCCAACTCTTTTGTGGATTAACTCTGGGGTAGCAACCCTTAAGAAATACTTTGATGGAACTATTATTCCTGAAAATCCACGTATTACCAATGCGCAAAAAGCTATCCGTACTAACGATATTGAAAACGTAGGGAAGACTGCGCGCCACCATACCATGTTTGAAATGTTGGGGAACTTCTCTATCGGGGATTACTTCCGTGACGAAGCCATCACTTGGGCTTATGAACTCTTGACAAGCCCAGAATGGTTTGATTTTCCAGCTGAAAAACTCTACATGACCTACTATCCAGATGATAAAGATTCTTACAACCGCTGGATTGAAGTAGGAGTAGACCCAAGTCACTTGATTCCAATTGAGGACAACTTCTGGGAAATCGGTGCGGGACCTTCTGGACCTGATACTGAGATCTTCTTTGACCGTGGAGAAGCCTTTGACCCAGAAAATATCGGTATTCGCCTTCTTGCAGAAGATATTGAAAACGACCGTTACATTGAAATCTGGAACATTGTTTTGTCACAATTTAACGCCGACCCTGCTGTTCCTCGTAGCGAATACAAGGAATTACCACACAAGAACATTGATACGGGCGCTGGTTTGGAGCGTTTGGTGGCAGTTATCCAAGGGGCTAAAACGAACTTTGAAACTGACCTCTTCATGCCGATCATCCGTGAAGTTGAGAAATTGTCTGGTAAGGTCTACGATCAAGATGGCGACAACATGAGCTTTAAAGTCATCGCTGACCACATCCGTTCTCTTTCATTTGCCATCGGGGATGGTGCCCTTCCAGGAAATGAAGGCCGTGGCTATGTCCTGCGTCGTCTTCTCCGTCGTGCCTCTATGCACGGTCAAAAATTGGGTATCAACGAGCCTTTCCTTTACAAACTCGTTCCAACTGTTGGAAAAATCATGGAAAGCTACTACCCAGAAGTGCTTGAAAAACGTGACTTTATCGAAAAAATTGTTAAGAGCGAGGAAGAGTCATTTGCCCGTACTCTTCACTCAGGTCAACACTTTGCAGAAACCATTGTAGCTGATTTGAAAGCGAAAGGTCAAAACGTTATCGCGGGGCAAGATGTCTTCAAACTCTACGACACTTACGGATTCCCAGTGGAGTTGACGGAAGAAATCGCTGAAGAAGCTGGTATGACTGTAGACCGTGAAGGTTTTGAAGTAGCCATGAAAGAGCAGCAAGAACGTGCGCGTGCGTCAGCTGTCAAAGGCGGCTCAATGGGAATGCAAAACGAAACCCTTCAAAATATCACAGTGGAAAGTGTCTTCAACTACAATGCTAGTCAATTGCCTTCTAAGTTGGTGGCTATCGTAGCTGAAAACGCTGAAGTAGAAGCTGTTTCAGAAGGAACTGCCTCTCTTATTTTTGCAGAGACACCATTCTACGCTGAAATGGGTGGACAAGTAGCTGACCACGGTCAAATCTTGGACGCTGCTGGAAATGTCGTGGCTACTGTGACAGATGTTCAAAAAGCACCAAACGGACAAGCTCTTCATACTGTTGAAGTTCTTGCACCACTTGCTTTGAACCAAGAATACACCTTGGCAATTGATACCAATCGTCGTCACCGTGTCATGAAAAACCACACAGCAACTCACTTACTTCATGCCGCTCTTCACAATATCCTTGGTCAGCATGCGACACAAGCAGGATCTCTGAACGAAGTAGAATTCCTCCGCTTTGACTTCACACACTTCCAAGCCGTAACTCCTGAAGAATTGCGCGCCATTGAACAACAAGTCAATGAGAAGATCTGGGAAGCTATCGCAGTCAAGACTGTTGAGACAGATATTGACACCGCTAAAGACATGGGAGCTATGGCCCTCTTTGGTGAGAAATACGGTAAGGAAGTCCGTGTTGTGACTATCGGCGATTACTCAGTCGAGCTTTGTGGTGGTACCCACGTTGGTAACACTTCTGAGATTGGCCTCTTCAAGATTGTCAAAGAAGAAGGAATCGGATCAGGAACTCGCCGTATCTTGGCTGTGACTGGTAAGGAAGCCTTTGAAGCTTATCGTGAACAAGAAGACGCTCTGAAAGCAGTCGCAGCAACTTTGAAAGCACCTCAACTCAAAGAAGTACCTCATAAGGTTGAAGGACTTCAAGAACAACTTCGTCAATTGCAAAAAGAAAATGCAGAATTGAAGGAAAAAGCTGCGGCTGCAGCTGCAGGTGATGTCTTCAAGGATGTGAAGGAAGTCAACGGACACCGTTACATTGCAAGCCCAGTTTCTGTATCAGATGCAGGTGCCCTTCGTACCTTTGCGGATAACTGGAAACAAAAAGACTACTCTGATGTGCTTGTCCTAGTTGCCGCTATCGGTGACAAGGTCAATGTTCTTGTTGCAAGCAAGATCAAAGACATTCACGCGGGTAACTTGGTTAAAGAATTGGCTCCAATCGTTGATGGACGTGGTGGTGGTAAGCCAGACATGGCCATGGCAGGAGGAAGCAACCAAGCGAAAATCCAAGAACTCTTGGATGCAGTAGCAGGTAAATTGTAATCAAGCAAAGATCTACCCATTTGGGTAGGTCTTTTTGTGCATACAAAAAAGCCAAATCCGGTTGGATTTGACTTGTAACTGATAGGTTTATTTTGTTGCCCAGACACTGACTGAACCCGCTGCTACTGGAAATTCTCCATAACCTTCAGCATTGATCGTAACTTGTGCTGGATGATTTTCAAGGAGGTCAACAAAGGTTTGGTCAGCCCAGTCTTGACCAACAAACATAGACTTGCTGTTTTCTTGGTCATTTGAAATCAAGACTGCGATTGGAGATTGATTTTCAGCACCTGAACGTACCCATCCAATACAGTTGGCATCATCAAAGTAGTCTGTTTGCTCTCCATAGGCCAAGTTTTTTCGGATGGCTAGGAGACGGTCAAGAACTTCTCTGAAATCTTGTTGGGCGTATTTTCCTGAGATACCGTAGTAGTCTCCGTAAAAAACACATGGAAGTCCATCTTGACGTAAAAGAATAAGCGCATAGGCAGCTGGCTTGAACCATTCTTCAACAGTAGACTCAAGGGCTTGACCTCTTTGAGTATCATGGTTGTCAACGAAAGTGACAGCCTTGTCAGGCTTGAGTTCAACCAAGCTGTCAGTAAAGATAGTACGAAGGTCGTAGCTTGCTCCAGCCTGACTAGCTTCAAAGAGATTTTGGTGGAGGCGAACATCGACAAGGTCAAAACGTTCCTCTGTTTTCTCGAGATAGTCTAGATTGGCTTCCTTATCTGGATTCCAAAATTCAGCAAAAACATAGAAATCCTCGCCGTATTTCTCCTTCATATCACGGATAAAATTCCTCATAAAGAAGGAGTCGATGTGCTTAACGGCATCCAAGCGGAAACCAGCTACACCAGTCGTTTCCATAAACCAGTCAGCCCAGTCATAGATGTTTTGGATGACTTCAGGATGCTTAAAGTCTAGGTCGGCATACATGAGGTAGTCGTAGTTACCGTTTTCGTTATCGACCAATTCTTCGTTTGCCCAGCCCTTGTTGTCCCCTTGGATCAGGTAAATACCAGACTTACGACGCTTGGCATCGTAGTCTGTACCTGTGAAGTGGTACCAGTGCCAGTGGAAGTCATTGTAGGTATTTTGGCGACCATCGAAAGTAAAGTGAGTCCAGCCAGTGATAGTGAAGGGCTCGCTTAGTTGAACTGTACGATCCTCAGGATCGACTTCAATAACCTGAAAGGCTTCCATATGATCAGCAGCGGCCTTGTGATTGAGCACCACATCAGCCATAGGTTGGATTCCATGCTCCTTGAGAGTCTGAATCGTTTGAAGATAGTCTTCTTTAAACCCATACTTGGTGCGGACAGTCCCTTTTTGGTGAAATTCACCTAGGTCAAAAAGATCGTAAACACCATAGCCTACATCTTTTTCGTTGGTTGCCTTGAAGGCAGGTGGCATCCAGACATGGCTGATACCAAGGTTTGCTAGGTGTTCTGCGTCATCTGCCAATCGCGTCCAGTGTTGTCCGTCGTGGGGCAGATACCACTCAAAGTATTGCATAAGTGTCTGATTTTGCATTGTTTTTCCTCTTGCTTATCAATGTTGTGTTTTATTCTACCATAAAGTTTAGAACTAGGCAAACGTTTGCGCAAGATTCTATACTCATTTCTGAAATTGTCTATTTTTAGAGATTACTCGCCCTCCTTCTATTGCAAGGGAAAGGATGTTTTGGTGAAAAAGTAAATTGAGTAAACTTTTTTTAACAAAAATGACACTCAGTAAACTAAAGTACAAATGGTTAAACGGTTTCTTTTTTGAGAATTGTCACAAAATTTGCTATAATAGTAGCTATGAATAGAATTAGGGTCAGCAGACGTGTTGAAAAAAAGCTAGCTAAGGGTCTAGTTCTTTTGGAAGCAAGTGATTTAAAAGATATTGATCTGACGGATCAGGCAGTAGAAGTTCTTAGTCAAGACGGGAAGTTTTTAGGGAGTGCCTATCTTTCCCAGCAGAACAAGGGAATCGGCTGGTTGATCAGCAAGGAAAAGGTGCGTTTTAATCAAGCCTTTTTTGAAATCCTGTTTCGTAAGGCCAAGGAAGCTAGAAAGCCTTATTATCAAGATGACTTGACTACTGCCTTTCGCCTTTTTAACCAAGAGGGGGATGGCTTTGGTGGTCTGACTGTTGATCTCTATGGAGATTATGCTGTTTTTTCTTGGTACAACTCCTTTGTTTACCAGATTCGTGAGCTCATAGTAAAGGCTTTTAAGGAAGTTTTTCCTGAGGTCTTGGGGGCTTATGAGAAGATTCGTTTTAAAGGTCTAGACTACGAGTCTGCCTATGTTTATGGTGAGGAAGCGCCAGACTATTTTACTGTTCTTGAGAATGGCGTACTCTATCAAGTCTTTATGAATGATGGCTTGATGACAGGTATTTTCCTAGACCAGCATGAGGTTCGTGGGAGTTTGGTTGACGGTCTAGCCATGGGCAAATCCTTGCTCAATATGTTTTCCTATACGGC
>CAUVUZ010000018.1:0-25072 GCA_963555095.1 uncultured Streptococcus sp.
AGATGATTAGGGAAATGAAAGAGCTACTTCCAGATACCTATTATATCTTGCTGTCAGGTTATCAGGAGTTTGACTACGTCAAAAAAGCTATGAACCTTAGTGTCGTGGATTATCTGGTCAAGCCAGTAGATAAGGTGGAGTTGAGTCATCTATTAGAAAAAATTGCGAGACAGCTTCAGGAAAAGGTGGAGCAAAGCCAAACTCTCAGCCAAGAATTGGATGAGGCAGGATTTACCAACTATTTAGCAGGTAAAGACAGCTGGTGGATAGGTCTTTCAAAGGAAAAACAAGGATCTTTCACTATTCCTTACTATGTTTTAGGTCAAGACTGGCAGATTTTTATCTCTGATCAACCACTAGATGGAATCGTAGTAACGTCTTTTGAAGCACCCTACCAACAAGCCTTTGAAAAATGGAAGATCAACGCAGAAAAAGCCCTCTTTTACGGTTCTGTTAATCTAGAAAAATCCGAGAGTTTATTTGCTTATTACGAACCGATTTATCGCGTGATTATCCAAGGAAATATAAATCAAATCATTGAAGAATTAACCCTACTGGAGAAGGTTGTCTTAGAGAACACACCGCGCGTGGCTATCACCAAACAACTCTTTACTCAGTTTGTCATGGATGTCTTCCACTTGTTTGAGCACTTAAAAGCGGATGATATGACCGAGATTGTCAAAGCCATCCATGCTATTAACTCTTTTGAAGAATTGGTTGCCTATATCAAAGAAACCTTGACCAAATTCTTTGGCCAGTACCGCATGAATGAAAACGTGGTCAGTGTCCTAGAGGTGATTGGGCGTGATTATCAGAAAGAGCTCTCGCTTAAGGATATCAGCAAAGATCTCTTTATCAATCCTGTCTATCTCGGTCAGTTAATCAAGCGAGAAACCAACTCAACCTTTGCTGAACTGCTCAACAAACAGCGCATCAAGGCGGCGCAACAGCTCTTGCTTTCAACCAATGATAGTATTGAAGATGTTTGCTATGCTGTTGGTTACAGCAATGTTGGATATTTCTACAAGGTTTTCCGTAAATTGTGCGGAAAATCACCAAAAGCATACCGTAAACAAGTCGAAAGTTCCCTGTAAAACTTGTATTTACATACAAAAAATGCTATAATGTTCAAAATACCTTAAGGAGGAAAAATTATGAAAAAGAAACCAATTTATCTTTGGGTTCTATTAGTCCTATCAGCATTGATTTCAGCTATGTCTTTGTTTGGAATACTAAGTCCAGTTCCCAGTAAAGAAACACTAGGTGCCAGTCAAGCTCAAGTTCAAGGTGCTAGCGCCCAGCAACTGGAGGATACGATTAATTATCTACATAAGACAGCTGAATTATCGCATTCGACTGTTAACATCGTTTTGATTATTTTATCTGCGATTTTAGTAGTCGCAGGTATTGTGCTCTTGGTTCGTAATCATTTGCAATATGCAAATTATGCTTACATTGCTTATGTTTTGCTTGCCATTGTTGGTTCGATTTATACTTACATGGGTATGCAAGATGCTGTACAAGCTATCCGTGATGAAACTTTGCGACTAGGGACAGAAGTCCTTGGAAAGGGAACAACGATTTTATTTGTTGTTATCAATGTCCTCTTCCTTGCCATTGTCTTTTACAAGATGTGGCGTCAACAAAAAGATTTGTCTGAGGAAGTCGAAACAGAAGAGGCTGCCTAAGTATTGACAAAAGGGAACTATCAAGTTACAATCTTGTTAGTTCTTTTTATATCGTAAACATAAAAGATAGAGGTCAACATGAAAAAAATATCCTTAGTTTATATCAGTTTGAGCGGGAATACAGAGAGTTTTGTAACCCGACTTAAGGACTATCTCTTGTCCCAGTACGAAGGGATTGAGGTCCAAAAGATTCATATCAAGGATTTGGTCAAGGAAGGCCAAGAATTCTTTGAAATGGAGCATCCCTATGTCGCTTTCTTGCCGACCTATCTGGAAGGTGGAAATGGTGTGGATAACGGAGATGTTGAGATCCTGACAACTCCAGTGGGTGATTTTATCGCCTATGGGGATAATGCCAGTAAGTGTTTTGGTGTAGTGGGCTCTGGTAATCGCAATTTTAATAACCAATACTGTCTGACTGCCAAGCAGTATAGTCAGCGCTTTGGTTTCCCTGTATTGGCTGACTTTGAAATGAGAGGAATGCTGGGAGATATTAAAAAGGTCGCAGCGATTATCGCGGACTTATATGGATTGGGTTCAGAAAGTTAGAATCGTTCAAGTAGGCAGTTGGATTTTCTCAACTGCCTTTTGAATGCAGAAAAAAGCACCCAGACGAGGGTGCTACTTTGTGAACTAACCTGCTTTTCCGATGGCAAGTGCATAGATAAAGAAGATGGCAAATCCAAAGAGGAAAATTAATCCTGCAATGGCGAGGAGTTTCAACCAAGAAGGAAGATTTTTATTTTCACCTGTCACCAACACATAGTTCAAAAGAGCGAAGAATGGTGTTGTAAGAAAAGATCCAATCATGGCAAAGCGGAGCATGGTTGAAACTTGACCGGCAAAGAACTTGATGATGACGATACCAATGATAGCTGTGATGGTCATCCAGATGTTCAAAGATTTACGATTATCCTCTTTTTGATTTGCTAAGAGTTGAAGGGATGCCTGATTGACACGTGAATAGCCATCGATGACAGTAATCACTGTCCCAAAGATACAGAGGAAAGCGATGAAGGTAATCAAATATCGAGACCATTCGCCAAGGACAGAGGCGTACATGCCCACAAATTGCGAGATGTATTTGGCAGATGCAGCTTCAACTGCTTGACCTGTAGGATACTGAATGAGTGCTCCGAGTGCCACAAAGAATACAGCGAGGATAGCCGTTCCAATGTAGCCAACGTTAAAGTCGAAAAGGGCGTCCTCTGTATTAAAGTTAACGGTTTTTTTCTTTTCGGCTGACCAAAGTGAGTTGATAGCTGAGATTTCAATAGGGGCAGGCATCCAGCCTAGAAGGGAAACGATAAAGGGTAGGGCTGCCATTTGCCAAGGTGTTTTCTCGATAAAATCAGAGCTGTATTCTGGGTGCTTAACGGCAGCAATGATGACGGCAAGAACAGTTGCAATAGTCAAGGCAGACATGATCCATTTTGCCATACCGTCCAATAGTTTGTAACCCCCAAAGAGCAACATAGCCCAAATGACTGCAACAAGGATGAGGGACCATTGAGTGATGCTAAGACCAATCATTGGAAAGGCGCTGGCGATGATGGCTGAGCAAAGGATAGCGACTCCAGCTGTATTGACCATAGCAGAAAAGACATTGAGAATAAAGAAAATCCAGAGATAGAGTTTTCCTTTTTCGGCATAACCTTCGACCAAGGTCTTTCCAGTGTCTGCTGTGTATTCAGCACCAAAACGGAAAAATGGATATTTAAAAACATTGGCTAAGATGACCAAGAGAAGCAGCGACCATCCATAAGAACCACCGGCTTGAGTGGAGGATACGATGTGAGAACCTCCGACTGCAGCGGAAGCCATTAGGATCCCGGGTCCCATTGCTTTTAGCTTGCTTGTCCAGGTAGACTGGTGTGATGAAGTAACTTGTGACATAAAAACCTCCCGTTTTTGAATTTTCAGAATAATCTGAATAGATAGCTACTATTCTACAAGAAACTTATGAAAAATGCAAGAGAATTTTTGAAAAATTTAGAAAATTTCAGAAAAATCATATGAAAGATATGATTATCACAAGGAAATGGTATTGATGGGAGTAAAAAAACCGAGAAAAAAACTTCTCGGATTCCCTTATTTCAATTGCTCAGTGATTTCCTTAGAAAGCAGGAGTCCCAAACGGTAACCTTTATTGATGTAGTCAATCACATCATTGATATTTTCCGTTGTTTGGATCCTTTCGCGTATGTCTGTTTTGAAAACTTCGTCCTTCAGAAGCTGTTCCTGAAGGAGTTGTTGAAGTTTTTCTTTTTCGTATTTATTGATGAGAAAAAGAACGACAAGACTGATAAGAACTAAGATATAAGCATACTGGCTCATAAAATCTCTCCTGGTTTGATAAAAAAGTTGATGGCATAAGAAAAGCGAAAGAAATTTTCGCTTTTCAACTAAGTGATTTAAAGATTGCGACATGAACCAAATCAAATCGATTTTATTTGGTTTGGTGAATTAGTAAAGCGTTTAGGCAATTCGCCATAGTTACGACGTATTGTAATAGAAATCGATGTTATTTCTATTACAATACTAGTGAAGCAGTTAGCTAGTCCGCATACTAAGCGGCTAGCGTCTAACAATTAGGAACTTTAGTTCCAATTGTTAGTACTGAATCACATCTTCTCTGGTGCTTCTACTCCAAGCAAACGAAGGGCTTCTTTGAGAACAACAGCTGTTGCGTAGCTGAGGGCTAGACGGCTGTCGCGCTCTGGGCTTTCATCCAGAATACGAGTGTGGGCATAGTATTTATTGAAAGCTTGAGCCAAGCTGATTGCATACTTGGCAATGAGCGATGGATCATAGTTAACAGATGCGCGTTTGATGACACGGGCAAAGTCTTGGAGAAGTTTGATAATTTCCCAGCTTTCAGCATCATTTAGACTGTAATTTGCTTGAGCATTTGGTTGGAAGTCTGCTTTTCTAAGTAGAGACTGAATACGAGCGTAAGCGTATTGGATGTATGGACCAGTCTCTCCTTCAAAGGAAACCATAGCTTCGAGGTCAAAGTCGTAACCATTTCGGCGGTCAGTTTTGAGGTCGTAGAATTTAACAGCTCCCACTCCGACAGCTTGGGCAACCTGTTCCTTGTTTTCGAGGTCAGGATTTTTCGCTTCGATTTGTGCTTTGGCACGGCTGATAGCTTCCTGAAGGGTAGGTTCGAGCAGGATGATATTTCCCTTACGAGTAGAGAGTTTTTGACGATTTTTGGTTACCAGACCGAAGTCCACGTGAATCATATCATCGCTCCAGTCAAATCCCATTTTCTTCAAGACAGCTTTCAACTGTTTAAAGTGGTTAGATTGTTCTTGACCAACTGCGTAGACATTTTTAACAAAATTGTAAGTACGTGCACGATAGATAGCTGTAGCAATATCACGTGTGATGTAGAGGGTCGCACCGTCAGATTTCTTAATCATAGCAGGTGGAAGTTCAACATCATCGAGGTTAACAATGCTAGCTCCGCGTGATTCTTCTAGCAAGCCTTTTTCTTCAAGGATTTGCACGGCCTCGTCCATCTTGTCATTATAGAAGGCCTCCCCGTTTAAGCTGTCAAATTCAACACCGAGTAGTTTGTAGATGCGGTTGAATTCGACCAAACTTTCATCACGGAACCATTGCCAAAGTTGAGTTGCTTCGGGATCGCCATCTTCCAATTTTTTAAACCAGAGACGTCCTTCATCATCAAGAGCTGGGTCATTTTCGATTTCAGCATTGATGCGAACGTACAATTTCAACAATTCGTCAATCGGATTAGCTTCGACGGCTTCCTTACTTCCCCATTTTTTATAAGCAACCATGAGAAGACCAAACTGTTTCCCCCAGTCTCCAAGGTGGTTGATTTTAATAGTGTTGTAGCCCATTTTCTTAAAGATATTAGAAAGAGCATCTCCGATAACAGTTGAACGTAAGTGACCAACTGAGAAAGGTTTTGCGATGTTTGGACTTGATAGGTCAATCGTGATATTTTGCTCTTGGCCTTCCGTTTGTTGAGCGTAGTCAGATCCTTTTTCGATGATTTCTTTGATAACTGCTCCAGAAATGGCAGATTTATCAAGGAAGAAGTTGACGTAAGGACCAGTTGCAACAACTTTTTCAAAGGCTTGGCTGTTGATTTTTTCAGCGATTTCAGCAGCAATCATTTGAGGAGCTTTGCGTTCGACTTTTGCAAGTGAGAAAGCAGGAAAAGCGATATCTCCCATGTCAGAGTTTTTGGGTTGTTCTAATAAATTGAAAATAGTCTCTTGATCTAGGTTATCGATGACGCTAGCTAATTCACTAGCAATCAGTTTTTTTGTACTCATAAGTAGGCTCCTTTTGGACTTTTATTCTATTTTATCATAAATTTAGTGAAAGAAGAAAGATTTTTTTGAATTATTCAGTTTTTTTGGTATAATTATATCTAAAAATAAACCCGAAATCGGTTATAAATATTCATGTAAGAGGTTGATATGAGAAAAAAAGAACGACACCAGTTGATTAAAAAGATGATCACTGAGGAAAAACTAGCTACACAAAAGGATATCCAAGATCGCCTAGAAGTTCGGAATGTCTTTGTGACACAAACGACCTTGTCTCGCGACCTGCGTGAGATCGGCTTGATCAAGGTTAAGAAAAATGGTATGGTATATTATGTGCTAGCGAATGAAACAGAAAAGATTGATTTGGTAGAGTTTTTGTCGCATCATCTAGAAGGAATTGCGAGAGCAGAGTTTACTTTGGTACTTCATACCAAGCTGGGAGAAGCGGCTGTTTTAGCAAATATTGTTGATGAAAATAAGGACGAGGCGATTTTAGGAACAGTTGCGGGAGCCAATACCTTACTGGTTATTTGTCGAGACCAGCATGTTGCCAAGCTCATGGAAGAGCGTTTGCTAGATTTGATGAAGGATAAATAGGGTTTTGGGACTTGTTCCCAAGCCTTATTTTTGACAAGGAGAGAGCCAATATGACGACAGAAAAACTATCACCTGGTATGCAGCAGTATGTGGATATTAAAAAGCAATATCCAGATGCTTTTTTGCTCTTTCGGATGGGTGACTTTTATGAGCTGTTTTATGAAGATGCGGTCAATGCGGCGCAGATTTTAGAGATTTCACTGACCAGTCGTAATAAAAATGCAGAAAATCCGATACCCATGGCTGGTGTTCCCTATCATTCTGCCCAGCAGTATATCGATGTTTTGATTGAGCAGGGCTATAAGGTGGCTATTGCCGAGCAGATGGAAGACCCTAAACAAGCGGTTGGGGTTGTCAAGCGAGAGGTGGTTCAGGTCATCACACCTGGAACGGTCGTCGATAGCAGTAAGCCGGATAGTCAGAATAATTTCTTGGTTGCCATAGATCGTGATGGCAATCAATTTGGTCTGGCTTATATGGACCTAGTGACGGGTGACTTTTATGTGACAGGTCTTTTGGATTTCACGCTGGTTTGTGGGGAAATCCGTAACCTCAAGGCTCGAGAAGTGGTGCTGGGTTATGACTTGTCTGAGGAAGAAGAACAAATCCTCAGTCGTCAGATGAATCTGGTGCTTTCCTATGAGAAAGAAGGCTTTGAGGATATTCATTTACTAGATCCACGTTTGGCAGCGGTGGAGCAAGCAGCAGCTAGTAAGCTCCTCCAGTATGTTCATCGGACCCAGATGCGGGAATTGAACCACCTCAAACCAGTTATTCGCTATGAAATTAAAGATTTCTTGCAAATGGATTATGCGACCAAGGCCAGTCTGGATTTGGTTGAGAATGCCCGCTCAGGCAAGAAACAGGGCAGTCTTTTCTGGCTTTTGGATGAAACCAAAACAGCTATGGGCATGCGCCTTTTGCGCTCTTGGATTCATCGTCCCTTGATTGATAAGGAGCGAATCATCCAACGTCAAGAGGTGGTGCAGGTCTTTCTTGACCACTTCTTTGAGCGCAGTGATTTAACAGACAGTCTCAAGGGTGTTTATGATATCGAACGTTTGGCTAGTCGAGTTTCCTTTGGTAAGACCAATCCCAAGGATCTCTTGCAGTTGGCGACCACCTTATCCAGTGTGCCACGGATTCGAGCGATTTTAGAGGCAATGGAGCAACCTGCTCTGGCCTATCTTATCGAACAATTGGATGGAATCCCTGAGTTGGAGAGTTTGATTAGCGCAGCGATTGCTCCTGAAGCTCCTCATGTGATTACGGAAGGTGGCATTATCCGAACGGGATTTGATGAGACCTTGGATAAATACCGTCGAGTGCTCAGAGAAGGGACCAGTTGGATTGCTGAGATTGAGGCCAAGGAGAGAGAAAACTCTGGCATCAGCACGCTTAAGATTGACTACAATAAGAAGGATGGTTACTATTTCCATGTGACCAATTCGCAACTGGGGAATGTGCCTGCCCACTTTTTCCGCAAGGCAACGTTGAAAAACTCAGAACGCTTTGGTACCGAAGAATTAGCCCGTATCGAGGGGGATATGTTGGAGGCGCGTGAGAAGTCAGCCAACCTAGAGTACGAAATCTTTATGCGCATCCGTGAGGAAGTCAGCAAGTACATCCAGCGTTTGCAGGCTTTAGCCCAAGGAATTGCGACAGTTGATGTCTTGCAAAGTCTCGCAGTTGTGGCTGAAACCCAGCATTTGATCCGACCTGAGTTTGGAGAGGATTCACAAATCGATATCCAGAAAGGGCGCCATGCTGTCGTTGAAAAGGTTATGGGAGTTCAGACCTATATTCCAAACAGTATCCAGATGTCAGAAGATACCAGCATTCAACTGATTACAGGGCCCAACATGAGCGGGAAGTCTACCTACATGCGCCAGTTAGCTATGACAGCGGTTATGGCCCAGCTGGGTTCCTATGTGTCGGCTGAGAGCGCCCATTTGCCTATTTTCGATGCTATCTTTACCCGCATTGGAGCAGCAGATGACTTGGTTTCAGGTCAATCAACCTTCATGGTAGAGATGATGGAGGCCAACAATGCCATTTCGCATGCGACCAAGAATTCCTTGATTCTCTTTGATGAGTTAGGTCGAGGAACTGCGACTTATGATGGGATGGCTCTTGCCCAGTCCATCATCGAATATATTCATGAACATATCGGAGCCAAAACCCTCTTTGCGACCCACTACCATGAGTTGACCAGTCTGGAGTCTAGCTTGGAACACTTGGTCAATGTTCACGTGGCAACCTTGGAGCAGGATGGACAAGTCACCTTCCTTCACAAGATCGAACCAGGACCAGCTGACAAATCCTACGGTATCCATGTTGCTAAGATTGCTGGCTTACCAGCAGAACTTTTAGCAAGAGCGGATAAGATTTTAACGCAACTGGAGAGTCAGGGACAAGAAAGCCCAGCTCCGATGAGGCAAACTAGCGCCGTCACGGAACAGATTTCTCTCTTTGATACGCCAGCAGAACATCCTATCCTAGCAGAATTAGCTCAGCTGGATGTGTACAATATGACACCAATGCAGGCTATGAATGTATTAGTTGAGTTCAAACAAAAGTTATAAAAAGAGCCCACTCACATTTTTGTGAGTGGGTTTTTCTCTATTACTTTTTATGGGCCAAGAGTTGATTGATGTGGTCTACTTTTTTAGCTTCCCTTTTATAGAGGATAGTCCAGATGATGAGGTAGACAATCGCAAACTCTGGAATGAGCTGGAGATAGAAGATCCAGTGGAAGGGGAACCAACCAGCCAGAGTTGCTAGTGGAACAAAGCCAGCCAGCATGAGGAAAAAATGGGAAAGCGTCGCACGAAGCATGCTCCAGTCACGGCTGAATAATTGCTTGCCAAAGCTAAAGAGAACGCCGATAGCTGCCCAGATAAGTGTGCAGTAGAGCAAGACGAGGGCACCGTGAACCTGATGTTGAAGCATCACTTGGCCGATTAGAGAATCGGAACTCATTGGCGCATAGGTATTTGGGGCGTACATGAGTGAAAAGATGATAGAGAGGATGAGGCCGATAAGAACACCAGCGGCTGCATCGTGAAATACTTGTTTTTTCATAGTTCTAATTTCTCCTTGATGGTTTTTAGGTAACGGCGTGAAGAGTAGGTGAAGCTTTCGTTTTTAAGACAGATTTCGACCAGGCCGTTGGGGGTTAGCTTTAGATGAGAGATAGCGTCAATATTAACGATTTCTGATTGGGAAATTTGGATAAAAGTGGTCGGTAGAATTTCAAGCACTTGATAGAGTCGCAAATCAATGGTGTAGGTCTGAGAAGCAGTTTCCGCTAGAACCTTCCGATTCTCGATATAGAAGCGCTGAATCTTGCCAATCTCAACTAGATAGACCTGATCATCAATCTTTCCTTTGATTGTTTCTTTTTGGTCAAGATTTTCTGCGAACTCGATGACTTTCTGGACTTTCTCGGTTGATTTAGGTGCTTGGACAATCAGCTTTTCTTCCTTGTACGTCTCCTTAATCTGTAGTTCTATTTTCATAGACTTCCCTCCTTTTCAGTTATACAAGGTTGTGATCACTTCTTGTACACCTTTATTAAACACTATTTTACTCCCTATGGCAAGGGACTTTGTCTATGTGGAGGGATTTGGAGTCTATGTGGTATTTGCTTTTTCTGGTAACATCTGAAATATGGTATAATAGCACTAATCAATTTCTAGGAAAATAGATACAGAAAGGGGCTGAAAGATGTCTCATATTATTGAATTGCCAGAGGTGCTGGCAAACCAGATAGCGGCGGGAGAGGTCATCGAACGTCCTGCCAGTGTGGTCAAAGAGTTGGTAGAAAATGCCATTGACGCGGGTTCTAGCCAGATTATCATTGAGATTGAGGAAGCTGGTCTCAAGAAAATTCAAATCACCGATAATGGTCATGGAATTGCCCACGATGAGGTGGAGTTGGCCCTCCGTCGTCATGCGACCAGTAAGATAAAAAATCAAGCAGATCTCTTTCGGATTCGGACGCTTGGTTTTCGTGGTGAAGCCCTGCCTTCTATCGCTTCTGTCAGTGTCCTAACTCTTTTGACGGCGGTGGATGGTGCGAGTCATGGGACCAAGCTCGTTGCACGTGGGGGAGAAGTTGAGGAAGTCATCCCAGCGACTAGTCCTGTGGGGACCAAGGTTTGTGTGGAGGACCTCTTTTTCAATACACCTGCACGTCTCAAGTATATGAAGAGCCAGCAAGCGGAGTTGTCTCATATCATTGATATTGTCAACCGTCTAGGCTTGGCTCATCCTGAGATTTCTTTTAGTTTGATCAGTGATGGCAAGGAGATGACGCGGACAGCAGGGACTGGTCAACTGCGTCAAGCCATCGCAGGGATTTATGGTTTGGCGAGTGCTAAGAAGATGATTGAAATTGAGAATTCTAACCTAGATTTCGAAATTTCAGGCTTTGTGTCTCTGCCTGAGTTAACCCGAGCCAACCGCAACTATATTAGCCTCTTCATCAATGGTCGTTATATCAAGAACTTCCTGCTCAACCGTGCTATTCTTGACGGTTATGGAAGCAAGCTCATGGTGGGACGTTTTCCACTGGCTGTCATTCACATCCATATCGATCCTTATCTGGCTGATGTCAATGTACATCCAACCAAACAAGAAGTGCGAATTTCTAAGGAAAGAGAACTAATGGCGCTGGTTTCAGAAGCTATTTCAAATAGTCTCAAGGAACAAGCCTTAATCCCTGATGCCTTGGAAAATCTTGCCAAATCGACCGTGCGTAATCGTCAAAAGGTGGAGCAGACCATTCTCCCACTCAAAGAAAATACGCTCTATTATGAGAAAACTGGGCCTACAAGACCCAGTCAAGCTGAGGTGGCTGATCATCAGGTTGAATTAACTGAGGAAGGGAAAGATTTAACCTTGTTTGCCAAGGAAACCTTGGACCAGCTAACCAAGCCCGCAAAACTGCATTTTGCAGAGAGAAAGCCTGCTAACTACGACCAACTAGACCATCCGGAGTTAGATCTAGCCAGTCTTGATAAGGCTTATGATAAGCTGGAGCGAGAAGAAGCGTCCAGCTTCCCAGAGTTGGAGTTTTTCGGACAAATGCACGGGACCTATCTTTTTGCCCAAGGGCGAGATGGCCTCTACATCATAGACCAACACGCAGCTCAGGAGCGGGTTAAATACGAGGAATACCGTGAAAGTATTGGTAATGTTGACCAGAGTCAGCAACAACTCCTAGTGCCCTACATCTTTGAATTTCCTGCGGATGATGCCCTGCGTCTCAAGGAAAGAATGGCACTTTTGGAGGAAGTAGGCGTCTTTCTAGCAGAGTATGGAGAAAATCAATTTATCCTACGTGAGCATCCAATTTGGATGGCAGAGGAAGAAATCGAATCTGGCATCTATGAAATGTGCGACATGCTCCTCTTGACCAAGGAAGTTTCGATCAAAAAATATCGAGCAGAGCTGGCTATCATGATGTCTTGCAAGCGGTCTATTAAGGCCAACCATCGTATCGATGACCACTCAGCCAGACAGCTCCTTTATCAGCTCTCTCAATGCGACAATCCTTATAACTGTCCTCATGGACGTCCCGTTTTGGTGCATTTTACCAAGTCAGATATGGAAAAGATGTTCCGACGTATTCAGGAAAATCATACCAGTCTCCGTGAGTTGGGGAAATATTAAGAACACAAAAAGCCTTTGTTCCTTTTGAACAAGGCTTTTTAGCTTTTCTAAGGAGGTACTTTGACTGAACATGGGAAACTTGACACGAGGTTTACACTTGCTTGACAAGATCAGTCCTATAAAAAGTGTTGTGAAAACTGAACTAGGTGATTCAAGATTTCGTAGAGTCGTCTTTGTCGGAAGGATTCTCAGGACCAATCACTCTATCAAGATAACGTTGTTTGGTTTTGAGAGTCTTGTTGATAGCAATCGCTGAAGCAATCAAGAGAATGAAGATCAGCCAAATCCAGGCGGTGAATTCGGCTGGGAAACTAGAAGTGGCTAAAAAGAGATAGATGGCCAGAGCCAAGACAAAAATATAAATCACTTGCCAGAGACCAAAGGATTTAGCCTCTTTATAGTATTTGTTCTTGTTTTCTTCCAAGGTCACTGCTGTGGAAGCTTTTTCAGAGTTTTCATCCAGTAGTAGATAGTCAGTTGTCACTTGAAAAATCCTGCTTAATTCAATGATTTTTTCGATCTCAGGAAGAACTTGACCAGACTCCCATTTTGAGATGCTTTGCCGAGAAACATTGATTTGTTCTGCTAGCTTTTCCTGGGACCAACCTTTTTCCTTTCGGAGCTCAAATAGTTTTTCTGCGAGTTTCATCATTCTATCCTCCTTTTCTACCTCTATCCTAACAATTTTTACTTATAATGAGAATACAATCTCCTGTACTATTTGTCAACCAGAGGTTGCACCTTTTGTTGCCATCTGTCTTAAGGAAATATGATATACTAGATAGGCAAAATAATGGAGAAAAAACTATGTACGAATATTTAAAAGGAATCATTACCAAAATCACTGCTAAATACATTGTTCTTGAGGCAAATGGTATCGGTTATATCTTGCATGTAGCCAATCCCTATGCTTACTCAGGTCAGGTCAATCAAGAAACTCAAATTTATGTGCATCAAGTTGTTCGTGAGGACGCGCATCTGCTCTACGGTTTTCGATCAGAAGATGAGAAGAAGCTCTTTCTTAGTCTGATCTCGGTTTCTGGGATTGGTCCTGTGTCAGCTCTTGCTATTATTGCTGCCGATGACAATGCTGGCTTGGTTCAGGCGATCGAAACTAAGAACATCACCTACTTGACCAAGTTCCCTAAAATCGGTAAGAAAACTGCCCAGCAGATGGTGCTGGACTTGGAAGGAAAGGTAGTTGTGGCTAGTGATGACCTTCCTGCCAAGGTGGCAATGCAAACCAGCGCTGAAAACCAAGAACTGGAAGAAGCTATGGAAGCTATGTTGGCATTGGGCTACAAGGCAACCGAGCTCAAGAAAATCAAGAAATTCTTTGAAGGAACGACAGATACAGCTGAGAACTATATCAAGTCAGCCCTTAAGATGTTGGTAAAATAGGAGATTTTTATGACAAAACGCTGTGGTTGGGTTAAAATGAACAATCCTTTATATGTGGCTTATCACGATGAAGAGTGGGGCCAACCCCTTCATGATGACCGTTCTCTTTTTGAGTTGCTTTGTTTGGAAACTTACCAGTCGGGTCTATCTTGGGAAACGGTTCTAAACAAGCGTCAAGCTTTCAGAGAAGCATTTCATGGCTATCAAATTCAAGCGGTCGCGGAGATGACAGATGGGGAGTTGGAAGCCTTGTTAGAGAATCCAGCCATTATCCGAAATCGTGCCAAGCTCTTTGCGACGCGTGCCAACGCCCAAGCATTTTTACAAGTCCAGAAAACCTACGGTTCCTTTGATGCTTACCTCTGGTCTTTTGTAGATGGACAAACCATCATCAATGATGTTCCTGACTATCACCTAGCACCTGCTAAAACAGCCTTGTCTGAAAAGTTATCTCAAGATCTCAAAAAAAAAGGATTCAAATTCACAGGTCCAGTCGCAGTTTTAGCTTTTTTACAAGCGGCAGGTCTGATTGACGACCACGAGAATGATTGTGAGTGGAAAAACGGAAATTAGTGAGTGCAAGCGTCTAACTATCTGAGAATATAGAAAAAAGCTGAGAAATTCCTCTCAGCTTTTTGATTATATGCTAGTAATTTTTATAGTGCAGTAAGAAATGTCAGTCCACCTAAGACAACGCCAGCTGAGTTTGGAATAATTAGTATCCAATCCTTCTTAGGCTCTTTTGTCCATCCGTAAATAACCCAAATTAAACAAGATACTGCTGCGGATAAAGGCTGGAATGGTTGAGCTTTGTTGCCTTGTAAATTGGCAAAAATTTGTGGGATGTAGGCGATAAATACAATAATCCCGATAAAAGCCCCGATTGAACCGACAATTTGATTTATTTTTTGTTTAGTCATATACACCTCCTTCAAAAGGATATCATAGAAATAAGCAAAATGCAATAAATTCAGACACAAATTGTAACGAAAATCAATACCAAAGCACAAAAATGGAGAAATTGTTTATTTTTTGTTATAGTCAAAGCGAATGACTTGCTCCTGTGCATCCACATAAGCGTGAACGCCAAAGGGAACAATGGCTCTTGGAGTTGCGTGGCCGACATTCAGATTATAGACAATCGGGATATTGTTATCAATGATATCCAATAGTGCCTCTTTATAGTCGTCATAGAAAGTTTCATCCATAGGTTTTCCGACCAAGAGTCCACTGATGACCTCAAATATTCCAGTTTTTTTCAAAGCTAGCAACATTTTTTTGAAATCATCAGGTTCAGGCTTTTCTTGACTTGTTTCTAGCAAGAGAATCTTTCCTTCCCAGTCTGACAAGTCAGGGAAAAGTGTATACTTTTGGCAGAGGTCTGTGCTATCTGCGTGTCGAGAATTGTCAAAGATATCGTAGAGGGATTCGAGACAACCACCGAGAATTTCTCCCTCAAACTGGGCATTTCCTTGCAACAAGTCAAAACCAGTATTTACATGACTGATACGAGCTGTTCCCAGGGCCTTGGGACTAAAATCAGTCCGTTCCTCATACCAAAGGTCGCTAGGGCGGATTTCTGAGATTCTTCCTGTCTTGATCAATTCTTTAAAGTAGTGAAAGCTATAGGTCAACATCTCCTTGTCTAATTCACAAATGTCTGCTAGAAAGGATTGCCCATAAAAAGTCTTGACCCCTAGTTTGTGCAACATAAGGTGGTTCATAGTGGTATCCGAGAAGCCAAGAAACATCTTTGGTTTGATAACCTTTTGGAGTTGGTCATTTTCAAAAAGATAAGGTAGCAAGCGATAGGTATCATCCCCACCGATGGCGCAGAGGATCATGTCGATGCTATCATCCGAAAAGGCCTGCATCAAATCCTCTGCACGTGCCTCTGGATGGTCTTTGATAAAGTCTAACCCTTTTAGCGAATGGGGCAAAAAGATAGGATTGAGTCCCAAATCCTTGAGACGTTGGAGACCCAAATCGACTTCGTGTTTGACAAAATCCTCTCCGATAACACCGCTAGACAAACTAACAATACCAATAGTAGAAATCATATCCCATCCTCCTAGAAATTGATTGAGCCTATTTTATCACAAAAGATGAGAGAAAACTACAAGAATGAGACTCAGAAGTTCTGTTGGATCTCAAGAAAGCAAGTGAAAAAGCAACCGCCTGTGCAGTTGCGTTTCGTTTTTCTAATCTCGCTAGATATGAGTTACTTGGTTAACTCTTGATTATAGGAGAGGGCTAAATCAATCCAGTAAGGAAGTTCTTTTTGACCTTCAATATCTAGGTCTATATAGCCATGATAAGGTCGCCCTCTCATCAATGTAGTACGAGCTCCTGTTCGGGGTAGAACTTGCTTTTCCATTACTTTGCCAATTCTCACCATAACCAGCTCGTCCTTTCTGGAACTGACTGTAAGGACTATTTTCCCACGAATCATAAAGGCAAGACCACCAAACAGTTTCTTTTCTTTTAGCTCTTCTTCGAAAATTTGGGGAGGAAGTTTGAGTGCTAGAATTTTTCGAATCTGCTGAGCTAAGGATTGACTATATGCCATAGCGTTTCACTTTTCTTAATAACGTGATGGACCTGCGCTCGCACTTCGGATATTGAAACGTTTCTTGAGATAGAAGCGAAGAGCGAGAAGGGCAGCCCCCAGGATAGCCAAAGGCAATGGAGCAAGGACTGGATTGAGGGCTGCTGGTAGGAAGCTAGTTCCAAAGAAAACGGCTAACCAAAGGACCATAGAAGCCAGGATAACGAGCACAGATTTCCAGAAAGGAGGACGCTGGCTACGCTCCATATCGGGTCCATAATAGCGGTAGACAAAGTAGTACATAAAGTAAAAGGCAACTCCCCCAACAAGACCAACAAGCAAAAGGGTAATCAAGCCGTAGCCAATGGCTTGATTAGCTGAAAAGGCTGTCGTAATGGCACTAATCATTGCAAACAAACCAGTGATAAAAAGGGCTGAGTCCATAATCATGAGTTTTGGATCGTCATTTTCCTTAGGGTGCTCTTTTTCATATTGCTCCTTGACAGTGAAGCTGTGAGCCCAGTGGGTTGGAGCCCCGTAGAGGGAACGAGCTGTCGTCCCTTTAGCTTGCTCTTCAAGGATTTGGGGAATGACTTCCTCAAAGACAGCCTTGATTTCAGCATCTGTCTTACCATCTTTGATAAATTGTTGGGTAGCGATGTGGATAAACTCTTGGTTTTTCTTGGTTAGTTTTTGTAAATCAATCTGAGACATAGGGATTCCTCTTAGAACCATTTTTTATGGATGAGATAGAGAGTGAGCGAGACACTCATAGCAAAGGCGATAAAGACGATTAACCAGAAGGCGTGTGGCTCACCGTTCAGAGGGATTTCATTATCCTTAAAGTTCATCCCATAGGCTGAGAAGATCATAGTTGGGACAGACATGACGATGGTCACGAGAGCCAGGGTCTTCATGATGTTGTTCTGGTTGTTGGAAATGATAGAGGCGAAAGTCTCTGTCATAGAGTGAAGGACGTTTCCATAGATATCTGCCATTTCGATGGCCTGTTGGGTTTCGATCAGGGTATCTTCGAGCAGGTCTTGGTCCTCTAGGTATTTCTTGATATTGCTAGTTGCGCTGGTCAATTTCTTAATCACGCGCTCATTTGTCTTAAGTGAGGCCTTGAAATAGACGATGGTCTTTTCCAATTCCATGAGTTCGATCAGCTCTTCGTTTCGAGTAGATTTGTGAAGTTGACTTTCGATTTGTTCGCTCTTACGGTCGATCGAACGAAGGGCCGTAAGGTAAAGCTCTGCGTTGCGGTAGAGAATCTGGAAGATAAAACGTGAACGCATAAAGGTGTAAAAGTTACGCAGTCTACGGTTGATAAAGACATCGAGAACGGGGAGGGATTCCAAGCAGGTAGTGATAATGGTTTCCTCGGTGATGATAATCCCCAGCGGAATCGTTACGTAGTAGGTGCGATTGTTTCTTTCCTCTGTGATGGGAACGTCTACGATGATCAAAGTATACTCATCTTCGATGGTAATACGGGACATTTCTTCCGCATCGAGCGGTGCTCGGAGGTCAGTGATGTCGATATCGAAGGCGTTGGCGATTTCCAAAGATTCATTTTGTGTAGGATTGACGAGGTTAATCCAAGTACCCGGTTCAAGCGTGTCGATCTCTTTAAATTCAGTTGTTGTTGAGAGAAAAACTTGTTTCATATCCCCTATCCTTTCCTACTATTTCAGTGATTCATTTTTTGCACCGTACTATTATACTATAAAAACAGCTTTTTGGGTAATAGAATTTCACATTTTTTGGTATAATGGAAAGCAATAATGGACTAGAAAGAACAAAGATGCAAGATAAAATTGTGATTCATGGGGCGCGTGCCCATAACTTAAAAAATATTGATGTGGAGATTCCACGAGACAAGCTGGTCGTCGTGACTGGTTTGTCAGGTTCTGGGAAATCCAGTCTGGCCTTTGATACCCTCTATGCTGAGGGCCAACGTCGCTATGTAGAGAGTCTATCAGCCTATGCTCGTCAGTTTTTGGGCAACATGGAAAAACCAGATGTGGATGCCATTGATGGCCTCAGCCCTGCTATTTCCATCGACCAGAAAACCACCAGTAAAAACCCACGCTCGACCGTTGGAACAACGACTGAAATTAATGATTATCTGCGTCTCCTTTACGCACGTGTGGGGACGCCTTACTGTATCAACGGGCACGGGGCTATCAAGGCCTCTTCTGTAGAGCAAATTGTGGATAAGGTCTTGGAATTGCCAGAACGCCAACGCTTGCAGATTTTAGCCCCTGTCATTCGTAAGAAAAAAGGGCAACACAAGAGCGTCATTGAAAAAATTCAAAAGGATGGCTATGTCCGCGTCCGTGTGGATGGGGAGGTCTATGATGTGACCGAAGCTCCAGAGCTGTCTAAGAGCAAGCAACACAATATCGATGTCGTGGTTGACCGTATTGTCATCAAGGAGGGCATTCGTAGTCGTCTCTTTGACTCCATTGAGGCTGCCCTTCGTATCGCAGAAGGTTATGTGGTCATTGATACTATGGATGGCTCCGAGTTACTCTTTTCAGAGCATTATGCCTGTCCGGTCTGTGGCTTTACCGTACCAGAGTTAGAGCCTCGTCTCTTCTCCTTCAATGCTCCTTTTGGTTCTTGTAGTGAGTGTGACGGTTTGGGCATCAAGCTGGAGGTGGATGTTGATTTGGTGGTTCCTGATACCAGCAAAACGCTCCGCGAGGGGGCGCTGGCACCTTGGAATCCTATCTCATCCAACTACTATCCAAATATGCTAGAGCAGGCCATGACAGCCTTTGGAGTCGATATGGATAAGCCCTTTGAGGACTTGTCAGAAGAAGATAAGAACTTGATTCTCTACGGCTCGGATGGCAAAGAATTTCATTTCCACTATGAAAATGAATTTGGTGGTGTGCGCGATATTGATATTCCTTTTGAGGGAGTTGTCAATAATATCAAGCGTCGCTACCATGAAACCAATAGTGACTACACCCGTACCCAGATGCGCCTCTATATGAATGAACTGACCTGCGGAACTTGTCACGGCTATCGTCTCAATAACCAGGCCTTGTCTGTTCGTGTGGGTGGCGAGCAAGGGCCACATATCGGAGAAATCTCAGACCTGTCTATCGCAGACCACTTGGAATTAGTGAGCCAGCTGACCTTGTCTGAAAATGAAGCCATCATTGCTCGTCCCATTCTCAAGGAAATAAAGGATCGCTTGACCTTCCTTAATAACGTGGGTCTTAACTATCTGACTCTGTCGCGTTCGGCAGGAACTCTTTCAGGTGGTGAGAGCCAGCGGATTCGTTTGGCGACCCAGATTGGTTCCAACCTCTCAGGTGTGCTCTATATCCTGGATGAGCCGTCCATCGGTCTTCACCAGAGGGACAATGATCGCCTCATTGCCAGTCTGAAAAAGATGCGTGACTTGGGCAATACTCTCATTGTGGTAGAACATGACGAAGATACTATGCGCGAGGCGGATTATCTGATTGACGTTGGTCCGGGTGCCGGTGTTTTTGGTGGGGAGATTGTTGCTGCAGGAACGCCCAAACAGGTGGCTCGCAACAGCAAGTCTATCACAGGCCAGTATTTGTCAGGAAAAAGAGCGATTCCAGTGCCAGCAGAGCGCCGTTCCGGAAATGGTCGCTTTATCGAAGTGACAGGTGCGCGTGAGAACAACTTGCAGAATATCACCGCTCGCTTTCCATTAGGGAAATTCATCGCAGTAACGGGGGTATCGGGTTCAGGGAAGTCGACCTTAATCAACAGCATCCTCAAAAAAGCCATTGCTCAAAAACTCAACCGTAACTCAGACAAACCTGGTAAGTTTAAGACGATTACAGGGATTGAGCATGTCGACCGCTTGATCGACATTGACCAGAGTCCAATCGGACGGACTCCAAGGTCTAACCCAGCTACCTATACGGGAGTTTTTGACGATATACGTGACCTCTTTGCCCAGACAAATGAAGCCAAGATACGAGGCTACAAGAAGGGCCGTTTCAGTTTCAACGTCAAGGGTGGTCGTTGTGAAGCCTGCTCAGGTGACGGGATTATCAAGATAGAGATGCACTTCTTGCCAGATGTATACGTGGCTTGTGAAGTCTGTCATGGAACCCGCTACAACAGTGAAACCCTAGAAGTTCACTACAAGGAAAAGAACATCTCGCAAGTCTTGGATATGACCGTCAACGATGCAGTGGAATTCTTCCAACACATTCCTAAGATTCAACGCAAACTCCAGACCATCAAGGATGTCGGGCTGGGATATGTAACGTTAGGGCAACCGGCTACGACTCTTTCAGGGGGAGAAGCTCAGCGTATGAAGTTGGCTAGTGAACTCCACAAACGCTCGACAGGCAAGTCATTCTATATTCTGGATGAGCCGACGACAGGACTTCATACGGAGGACATCGCTCGCTTGCTTAAAGTCTTGGCTCGCTTTGTAGACGATGGCAATACAGTACTCGTCATCGAGCACAATCTAGATGTGATTAAGACTGCAGACCATATCATCGACTTGGGACCGGAAGGCGGTGTCGGTGGGGGAACCATCATCGCAACAGGAACTCCAGAAGAAGTAGCGGCCAATGAAGCCAGCTACACAGGATACTATTTGAAAGGAAAGTTACATCATGAATAAACGTGTACAAGCATTTCTAGCTAAAATGCAAGAAAAAGAACTGGATGGAATTATCATTAACAACCTAAAAAACGTCTACTACCTGACTGGTTTTTGGGGTTCAAACGGAACAGTCTTTATCAGTCGTGACCGTCAGGTCTTGGTGACAGACTCTCGCTATATCATTGCAGCCAAGCAAGAAGTGACAGGTTTTGAGATTGTGGCTGACCGCGATGAATTGACTGTCATTGCAGGCATGGTTAAGGATATGGGTTTGTCTCGCATCGGTTTTGAGGATGAGATTTCGGTCTCTTATTACCACCGTATGCAGGCTACCTTTGCAGGAATTGATTTGCTTCCTCAGACTCAGTTTGTTGAAGCGCTTCGTATGATTAAGGATGAGAAAGAGATTGCGACTATTCGCAAGGCTTGTTCTATCTCAGACCAAGCTTTCCGCGATGCCCTTGACTTTATCAAACCAGGAAAGACTGAAATTGAAATTGCCAACTTCCTTGATTTCCGCATGCGTGAGCTAGGGGCGGCAGGCTTGTCTTTTGATACCATTTTAGCGAGTGGTATCAACTCTTCTAAACCACATGCCCATCCCATGCATAAACCAGTAGAGCTGGGAGAAGCCATTACCATGGACTTCGGCTGTCTCTACGACCACTATGTGAGTGATATGACACGGACCATTTATCTAGGTCATGTCAGTGACGAGCAAGCAGAAATCTACAACACAGTTTTGAAAGCCAATCAAGCCTTGATTGACCATGCCAAGGCAGGTCTAGGTTTCCGTGACTTTGACAAAATCCCCCGTGATATTATCATTGAGGCAGGCTATGGCGACTACTTTACTCACGGTATCGGACACGGTATCGGACTGGATATCCACGAAGAACCTTACTTTAGCCAAACTTCCAAAGAAGTCATTAAATCTGGTATGGTCTTGACTGATGAACCGGGTATCTATATTGAAGGTAAATACGGGGTTCGTATCGAGGATGATATCTTGATCACAGAAACAGGTTGTGAGTTATTGACTCTTGCTCCAAAAGAATTGATTGTTATCTAAAAAATGAGATAAATCGTTGACTTTTATATTTTAAAGGTTTATACTGATAGACGAAAACGGTAGGTGAGGCTACCATAGGGATACGGATGACTACCGCAAAGCAGTGGAGACACTACTCGTTGGTCAACAGTCCTGGTCGCGAAGGCCAAGACTAAGCTCATTACATTGCCCTATGGAGTTAAAGCTTGAACGAAAAACAGATAATTAGTTTTTTAATCCTGCCATTTTATGGTGGGATTTTCTACTGTTTTAGCACAAGGAAAGGAGACAGACGATGCAAATTGACGATCATCCAGAACCGCACATACACAGCCAATCGCTGATTTGTGTCGTTCTGCCCTTATAAAGTGATTGGTCTCTGTGTATGAAACACATCATTCATACAGATAGGAGAAACCAATGAAAACTACAAAAGAAAGATTAGCAGCAGCTATTCACACACCTTTAAAAGAAACTCTATCTTTTTATAAGACAAGTCTAACAGGCTTGACTGAGGAGCAGGTGGAGGAAAATCGTGACCTATATGGCGAAAACACCATCACCAAGGGTCAGGAAGACAGTATCCTCAAAAAGATTTACGAATCTATTATCAATCCATTTACAATCATCCTTCTTGTCATCGCTATGATCTCCATGGTGACCAACGTCTGGTTGGCGAAGCCTGGGCAAGAAGATCCGACGACCTCTATCATCATCGTTGTCCTAGTCCTCATTTCTGGTGGCATTCGCTTTGTCCAAGAATTGCGAAGTGACAAAGCTGCGACCAATCTTTCAAAAATGATTGTGAATACAGCCACGGTTATTCGCGAAGGCCAGAGTTTAGAGGTCGCGATTGAGGATTTGGTCGTTGGAGATATAGTCAAGTTAAGTGCTGGGGATATGATACCAGCAGACCTCATTTTAATTGAATCACGTGATTTCTTTGTCCAACAATCTGGTTTGACAGGTGAAAGTGACTCGGTTGAAAAACTAGCCTTGTCAAAAATGAGTCAGTCAAACTTCGATAGTCTGCTAGAAGCAGAAGCGCTCGCCTTTATGGGAACCAACGTGATCTCAGGAAGTGCCAAGGCTTTGATCCTAGCGGTCGGTGATGATACCATGATGGGAGAAATCGAACAGACCCTCAATACCTATGACGAACCGACCTCTTTTGAACGGGAGATGAACAGCATCTCTTGGCTCTTGATCCGTTTGATGTTGGTCATGGTTCCCATCGTCTTTCTCTCCAATGGCTTGACAGATGGCGACTGGCTGGAAGCTGGCGTATTTGCTTTGAGTGTTGGTGTTGGATTGACACCTGAGATGCTTCCTATGATCATCACGGCCAGTTTAGCAAAAGGCTCCATTATCATGGCCAAGGAAAAAGTCGTCATCAAAAAACTCAATGCCATACAGGACCTAGGTGCTATTGATATCCTATGCACGGATAAAACCGGAACCCTTACCCAAGACGAAATTGTCCTTGAATATCCTTTGGATATACATGGAGATTTGGATTTGTCTGTGTTGAGACGGGCCTACCTCAATTCCTATTTTCAAACCGGTTTGAAAAACTTGATGGACCGTGCCATTATCAGTAGAACTGAAAAAGAAGCTAAAGAACACGCTATTTTACAAAGTTTGGATACTAGCTTCCAAAAAATAGATGAATTGCCCTTTGATTTTGAACGCAGACGGATGAGTGTCATCGTCAAGGATGAGAACGAAGTTGTTAGTTTGGTAACCAAGGGTGCCCTAGAGGAAATGCTTGCGATTTCAACCCATGTGGAATATCAAGGTCAGATTAGCCCTCTGACGGATGATATCCGAGTGGAGATCTTAAAAGAAGTGGATCAACTTAATCAACAGGGCTTGCGAGTCTTGGGAGTCGCCTATAAAACAGGCCTAAAAGAAGGTTTTGCTTACTCCGTTGAAGATGAAAAGGAGATGATTCTAACAGGATATCTTGCCTTTCTAGATCCACCAAAACCATCTGCAGCCCCTGCTATCCAAGCTTTGCTGGAGCATGGTGTTCAAACAAAGATCTTGACGGGAGACAATGAGAAGGTAACCCAAGCAGTATGCGAAAAAGTTGGTTTAGACGTTGATCGAATCTTGTTGGGTTCTGATATTGACGCCATGACGGACGAAGAGTTGGCCCGAGCCGTTGAGAAGGTGACGGTCTTTGCCAAGCTCTCTCCGGATCAAAAAGCACGAATCATTTTACAAATCAAATCTAATGGACATTGTGTCGGCTATATGGGAGATGGGATCAATGATGCCCCTTCTATGAAAGTAGCAGATGTAGGGATTTCTGTTGACACAGCAGTAGATATTGCCAAAGAAACGGCCGATGTCATTTTGTTAGATAAAGATTTGATGGTGCTTGAAAAAGGGCTGGTTGAAGGACGCAAGGTCTATGCCAACATGACCAAATACATCAAGATGACGGTCAGCTCTAATTTCGGGAATATTCTGTCACTCTTAGTGTCTGGTATCTTTTTGCCTTTCCTTCCTATGGCTCCGATTCACTTGATTGTGTTAAACCTGGTCTACGACCTTTCTTGTATTGCCTTGCCATTTGATAATGTGGATGAAGACTTTTTGAAACATCCTCATAAGTGGGAGGCTCAGTCTATTACTCGTTTTATGATTTGGATGGGTCCTATTTCTTCTGCCTTTGATATTTTGACCTTTATTTTACTTTATTTTGTCATTGTCCCAATGGCGACAGGCCAAGCCTATGTTCACGGAGCAGAGTCGGCAACGGGCTTTATCATCTTGTTCCAGACAGGTTGGTTCATTGAATCCATGTGGTCCCAAACCATGGTTATCCATATGCTTCGTTCAGCAAAACTTCCTTTCTTGCAAAGTCGTCCATCATGGTTTGTTCTTGGAACAACCTTGCTAGCAGCCAGTTTTGTGACCTTCCTTCCCTATTCTTCAATCGCTGGTCTTCTTCGTTTAATCCCTTTGAAACCAATTTATTTCCTTTTTTTGCTATTGATAATCGTTCTCTATATGATCAGTGTTACAGTAGTGAAACGGATGTATATCAAAAAATTTAAAAGTTGGCTATAAATTGATTTTGTCAAGAAAAAAGTACGAAAATCGCTAAAAAAGTTAAATTTTTTTAAAAATAGGTCGCAAGTCGGATGTTTTTTATGGTATAATAGA